>NZ_CAUUGJ010000102.1:0-8310 GCF_963544685.1 uncultured Fretibacterium sp.
CGACACGCCCTCGCGGCCCTGTCGGCGACGGAGCGACTCTGCAGGGCCCTGCAGCGTGGAGGAACCCCGTCGGACCTGATGGGGGCCTTCCATCGATTCCTGACGCGAAAGGGGCTCTGGCTCGACCGGATGAAGGCCCTGCCCCTGAACTGCCCCGAGCTGGACGGCGCGATACGCGCGACCGCCTCCGCCATCGAGTCCGTGCACGAGAAGTGCCTAGCGCTCCGGGAGCTCCTGCCGGACATCGGCCCTGCCGGAAGGACGCCCCTGAAGGGCGACGACGCCGTGGAGTTCCTTCTGAGCTGGTGCCGCCAGACCCGTATCCGCCCGGAGCCCCCGCTCTCGGGGGCGCTGATGCTCTATCTGGGTGCCCCCCCGGTCCTGGCCTCCCATCCCGTCTGGGTCATGCTCGGCGTCTCCCAGGGGAACTGGCCGGGCCGCATTTCCGGCTCGCCGCTTCTGGGCCCCTCCGAACGGGAGCGGCTCGCCGAGGCGGAGGCCTGGCTGCCCTCCGTTCAGGACAAGCACCTTCAAAGGGAGGCCCTCTTCCGGCGCCTGATCCGGACGGGAGAGTCCCTGACCATCCTCTCCAGAGCCGATACGGACGAAAACGGACGTCCCGTGCCGGACACGCCCTTCCTGGACCGTTTCATGGCGGACATGAATGAGGGCGTCGAAGCGGACATGGAAGCGAACGCAGACGGATGGACGCTGAAGGAACTGCCAACCGCCGGTGTCGATATCCTCCTGCCCGACAGCGGCCATATCTTTCCGGAGGTCGACGCCGATCCCCTCGCAGCCGCCCCGCGCCCTGGCGTATCCGTTGGAGGAGGCGGAGGAACGGAGCCGCAGAACAACCCTCCGGCGCTCGCGGTCAGCGACCTCCAGACGCTCCTCGAATGTCCTCTGCGCTACTGGCTGCAGCGGAAGGCCGGGCTGAGGGAAAGGTCTCTGGAGCTCGCCACCGCGGCGGAATGGGGCTCGCTGACGCATAAGTTCTGGGAGCGGGTCTGGAGGCGATTCGGCCGTGGAGGCGAGCCCTTCCCGGAGGCTGTGGAGGAGGAGTGGCGCTCGCTCTCCTTGTCCGATGAGGATTATGGGGCGTTCGGAAGGCTGATTCGGGACCGCCGTCTGGCGCGCGCCCTGGAGGTGCTGCGGTTTCGGATACGGAGGCTGGCGGCGCTTCAGACGCGTATTCTGGAGCGGCTGGAGCAAGGCGGATTCCGCCACAGGGCCGTCCTCCTGGAGGACGAGGCCGCGCTTTCCCTGGATGTCGACGGCGTCCGCTTCTCCGGGCGGTGCGACCGGGTGGAGATCCTGGAGGACGGGGACGGACGCGCCCACGCCGTCATCACGGACTACAAGGCGGGTAGGAGTGTGCGGTACGAGGAGGGAATGAAGGACCTGGAGCGGTACCCCTGGTACGAGGGGGGGCCGTCAAAGCTCGTCCGCGGACTCCAGCTCTCGGCCTATGCCCTGATGTACGGACCTCGCGAAGCCGATGCGCCGCTTGCGGGGGTCAACTTCCTGGGCCATCGGGATGGGGGGATCGCCGGGACCTTCTCGGCGGCCCTCCAGGGCGTTTATGCCGGGGTCCTGGCCGGCGAGACGAGGAACAACCGCCGTACCCTGGACGAGCGCCGGGAGGAGGCCGGCTACGCCATGGCCTGTGCGGCACGGTTGCTGAAGGAGGGGCGGTTCGCGCCCTTCTATGATTCGCCCTCCTGCCGGTACTGTGACATGAAGAGCATCTGCCGCAGGGGCGAGATCATCGGCGAGCCCCTGGCAAACGAGGAGGAGAGCGCGGACGAGTGACCGGCCCGCCGGACCTCTCGAAACAGGCGGCCAGCGAATTTGGTTTTGCTATAATGAGGCCGGTCAGGAGAGGCGGGAAGACGCATGTCCGATCGGGACATCACGGAAAAATACCTTGAGGCCTATAACGACGTTTTTGCCGATATCGTGAACGTATTGCTCTTCAACGGGCAAAGAGAAGTCTGTCCCGACGATCTCCGGGATGCGAAGGCTCGTACCCTGTACAAGGCCGATGGCAAGCTCCGGGAGCAGGAGCGTGATGTCTCCAAGCTTTGGGTATCCGAGGGTATTGTCGTTTCTCTGATCGGCTTCGAGAACCAGACCCGGATCGACCGGGACATGCCGCTTCGGATACTGGGGTATGACGGGGCGGATTATCGTGGGCAGCTGTCTGCGAAGGGTGTTCTCTATCCTGTAGTGACGCTGGTTCTTTACTTTGGTGAGGAACCCTGGACGGCGTCCCGGTCTTTGTACGAGAGGATCCCGGTCTCTGAGAGATTGAGGCCGTTTGTGAACGACTACAGGATCAATCTCTTCGAGATATCATTTCTGGCGGACGATCTGGTTGAGCGGTTTACAAGTGATTTCAGGATTGTGGCGGACTACTTCGTACAGATGAGGAGAAATCAGGACTACGTTCCCTCATGTCGGACCATTGAGCATGTGGACGCGCTATTGAAGCTTTTTTCGGCACTGACGCGCGATAACCGTTTTGAGGAGGCACAGAATCAATTAGAAAAGGGGGAGAGCGTAACCATGCTGAGTATTTTGGACAAGGTGGAGGCCAGGGGTATCGCTTTGGGGCGAAACGAAGGTATCGCTTTGGGGCGAAATGAAGGCATCGCATTCACTGCGCGGCGGATGTTGAAGCTGGGCTTCACCCCGGAGCAGATCGCCCAGGCGACCGAGCTTTCCCTTGAAACAATCGAAGCATTGCGGTAAGAGGACGCGGCCCTCCAGGGCCGTATTCTCTCGCTTCAGGAACGTTGGGAAACTGCTGCTCACATGTTCCATGGAAAATCCCCCATTCCTGTTTTCGTTTCCCTATCCTTTTGTCTCATACATTTCGGCCTGCGCGTAGCGCGCGATGGAGGGCAGGTCGGCAGGGATCCCTGTGCAGTCTCGCGCCCGCCTTCCCCGCTCCCGCGGAGCATGATCGGTCCCAAGGGTCGGCAAAGAGCGTGACGCGGAAGGGGCGGACTTTTTGGTCCGCCCCTAATCTTTGATCCGCCGTTACGGCTGGATAGCGTTGTCCATCTCCTGAGCGATCGTCACTGCGGCGTCCGGGACAGGGGGTGCGTAGAACTCCGGTGCGCTCTCCACCTCGGGGATCGCCTCCGGCGCGTCATCGCCGGGCAGGGGCAGATCGCCGCCGCCCACGTCCAAAACATCGTCCGCCGTCAGACCGCCCAGCTCCGGAGCCCCTTCATCCGCCGCGCCCATGTCCGCAACGCCGTTCAGGTCGAGCGAGTCCTCGGCTGCATCCGCCGACGGCACATCGTCTAAATCCGGCCCGGGCTCGGCCGTGGTCCCGGCGGGCGTCGCATCGGCCACCTCCGTCAGCGGCACGTCGTCCAGGTCCGGAACGCTGTCCGCCGAGGTACCGGCCTCCGTGCCCGTGTCGACCGTGTCGATGGGATCCGGGGCAGGAAGGTCCGCCGTTCCGGCAAGCTCCTCGACCGAGGCTGAAGTATCCGCCGCTCCACCTGCGAGATCCGGAAAATCAGTTTCCTCCGCCGGCTCGTTTGTTCCGGAGTCCTCCGTATCCGGAAGGTCCGGGATGTCGGTGTTCGGCATCTCGGCATCCACCGAAAGCAGCGCCGCGGCCTCGTCGATCGCCGCGTCGGACTCCGCATCGGTCCCCTCCGAAAGGGCGCCCTCCCCGAGCAGCGAGGCATCAAGGGCCGCCGCCGAGTCCAGGTTGAGGTCGATCAGGTTCCCGTCCGCGTCGAGAAGCGGTTCCGCCTCCTCCGCTCCCGGCAGGAGCGCGGAGATGGAGGCCGAGCGCCCGAGCCCCACGATCGGCGACGGCGGGATCGGCGGATTGGCGCCGCCGGTGACGGTCACGTGGAACGTCCCGCCGACCTCCGGGGACGTATCAATCGTCTCGTTGGCCGTCCCGGCGTTGGCGACGTCCACGGTCTTCGCCGTCACGGTGATGTCCTTGTCCAGGTTCCAGTTCGTCTTGAAGGCAAGGTCGGGCACCTCGTTGTGGGCGATGCCGGAGATCGTGTAGGTGTCCGTGTCCGCGTCGTAGGCCGCGTTGCCCTTGGTGAAGGTGGCGCCCGATCCCAGGCCCTTCAGCGTCACGGTGACGGTCTCGGACCCGTCCGTGTCCGCTACCGTCGCGTTCAGGTTGATGCGGATGTCCTGGTTCGCCGTGCCGAAGGTCTGGGTGGGGTTGATGGTCAGCCCGTCCGCCTTGGCGTCGAACACCACGTCGAAGGTTTTGGCGTCCGCCTTGGGGGACTGCCCCTTCTCGCCGGAGTAGACCGTCAGCGTGATGCCCGTCGCGGTGCCGCTGAAGTTCTTCGGCGCCTCGACGGCGATGTAGGCGGGCAGCTTCCCCCCCGCCAGCGGGATGCCCCAGGCGCCGCCGCCCACGTTCTGAGCCTCCTGAGCGCTGGCCGCATCGGCCCCGACGAAGACCTTGTAGTCGTTCGGGACGTGCTCCAGCTTGGCCGCGACGACCGCCTCCGACCCGTCCTTGTCGTTCAGCCCCGTGCCCTCAACCTGGATCTGCACCCGCGTGTCCTCGGCCCCCTTGGCGGAGGCAATCTGCAGGTCGTAGCCGCTGTTGACGGCGCCGACGTGCACGGTCTGCGCAGCCGTGCTTGTCACGGTGCTTGCTGCGTTCGTCTCCTGCGAGATGACGTGGGCCTTGACCGTGAAGTCGCCCGAGGCGTGCGTCTCCGGCCTGTAGGTGAGCGACACGGTGCCGCTGCCCTGAGCGCCGCCGACGTTCACGCCCTCCAGCACGTAATACTTGCCGTCGGCCAGCCCCTGACAAACGAGTAGGAGAGCGCGGACGAATGACCGGCCCGTCACGCCCTCCCGCGGTGGGGCCTCGAACGCCGCCCGAAGAGCATTCCCAGCAAGATCAGCCCCATCCCCAAGGCCCCCGTGGCGCCGAGCCTTTCGTTCAGGAACACATATCCGGAAAGAGCCGCTCCAAGGGGGCCCAAGGCGGAGAACAGTCCTGCACGTTCGGAGGTCGTGCCGCTCTGCGCCAGAGGCTGGAGCGTAAATCCGAAATCGCTGCACACCACAGCCAACCCGAGGATGACACCCCACTCGGAAGCCGTTGCCGGCATTCTGGGGACCTCGAAAAGGAAAGCCATGACTATGCCGTACAGCCCTATGAACCCTACCTGCAGGATGCCGAGCGCCAGGGGATCGTCCCTTCGGCTGAGGCGATCGGTGAGGACGATGGTACAGGCATAAAAGGCCGCCGCGGCCAGGCACAGCGATTCCCCCTGCGAGATGGAGAAGGATCCCCCCTTCAGCGTGAGCAGGGCTACCCCCGAGAAGGAGACGAGGGTGCTGAGGAGGATGGGGATATCGGGCAGAGAACGACGCAGAACGGCCTCTAACAGAGGGACGAATACGATGGCGGTGTTCTCCAAAAATGCGGCGGCCGAGGCCTCCGTAGTTCTGAGCCCCAACACCTCCGCGGCCATGACGGCAAAGAAAGAGGTGCCGAGCAGCATGCCCCTCAGCCAAGTTCCGGCGGAGGCGCTTTTCAGCCTTCTCCATCCCAGGGGAAGGAGAAAGAGAAACGCTGTGATAAAGCGAATGCCCAGCAACGAGAAGGGGGCCATCCCCTGAAGGCCGATCTTCGTCATCACATAGGAGGTGCTTCTGGCCAGAATCACCGCGGCCAGCAGGAGCTCCGCCCAGGTACGGGAAAAAGAGCCGTTCGTCGTGTCCATCATCTCTTAAATCGATTGGTCCCTTTCCCCGAAGACGAACCTGTCCGTTCGGTCCTCATTTATTTCCTGTGCTGTGCCGTTCTCCATCCTGCGCGTAGCGCGCGATGGAGAGCAGGTCGGCGAGGATGCCCTGTGCGGTCTCGCGCCCGCCTCCCCCGCTCCCGCGGAGCGTGACCGGTCCCAGGGGGTCGACATAGAGCGTGACGATGTTCTCCGTACCCTCGAGGGCGGCGATGGGGTTGGACAGGGGAAGCGACGTCGGCCGAACGGAGGCCCTCAGGGCGCTCCCCTCCCGCTTCAATTCGGCCAGGAGCTTGATCCGCTCTCCCCGCTCCTTCGCGTCGCGGATCATCTCGGGAGTCACGCGGGTTATTCCCTCCCTGTCGACGTCCTCCACGCGCATGTTCGCATCGAAAAGGGCATGGGCGAGGATGACCAGCTTGACCGCCGCATCCCACCCCTCGACGTCCAGGGTCGGATCCGCCTCCAGCACGCCGGCGGAACGGGCTTCGGCGCAGGCCTCCTCGTAGGTCCTGCCCTTCTCCATCTCGGTCAGGACGTAGTTGGTGGAGGCGTTCAGGATACCCTGAACCCCCTCGATGGCGCAGCCGGCAAGTCCCTCTCGGGCCATTGCAAGGAGCGGCGTACCGCCCTGCACCGTCCCCTCGAAGAGCAGCCGTACCCCCCTCTCCCTCGCCAAACGGTTGAGCTCGTCGTACGCCAGGGCGATCGGGGCCTTGTTGGAGGTCACGACGTGCAGGCCGCGCTCCAGCGCGCACCGCACGTGGGACAACCCCGGCTCCCCGCCATCGAGGTTCGTGGGCGTGGCCTCGATCAGCACCTCGGCGCCCGAGCGGGCAAGAAGCTCCTCGAAGGAGGCCCGGCTATCCTCGGCTTTACAGGCCGTCCCCAGCCGCCCGGTCTCCGCAAAGGTTTGCAGGATCTCCCCAAGAGACAGTCCGTCGGGCATGAGCGCCGTTCCATGCGAGCGCGAGACGATCAGGCAGACCTGGGCCCGAAACCCACAGCGCTCCTCCAGCCTTCCGCGGTTCTCGTGCAGGAGCTCGACAAGACCCCGTCCCACCGAGCCGAAGCCCGCCAAAGCCAATTTCCATATCTTTTCAGACGCCATGATCCGACCTCCGCCGTTTTTACATGAACCGCTCGACGGGCCCCGTCTGTTCCTCGATCACCGGAACGTAGGTCTGGGGCCTGCGGCCGAAGCAGACGTCCATCTGTTCGTAGAAGGTCACCGCATCCAGGTTGACGAACCGCTGCTCGATCGCCCGCTCCGTGGGCATGTAGCGGATATGTCCCTCGTGAACCTCGACGACCGTCACCCCGCTGAAGCCCTCGTCCAGGAGGATGACCCCGGCCGAGCCGATCTCCTTGCCGAAGTTGACGTCGTAGGCGGAGGTGGCCCCGCTGCGGACGATGTGCCCGGGGATGACCTCGCGCACCTCGGGGATCTCGAAGACGCCCGGCACGAACATGCCCGAGACCTTCATGAATTGGCGGATTGCGGGGTCCTTCCGCATCATGGCCTCGAGACGGGTGCGGATGTAGCGTCCCGCGCCGGCCAAGCGGACGTGCCCGAAGGAGTCCGTGCTGTCCCCGCTGTCCGAGAACACCTTGCCGTCCTCCCCCTTCACGCCCTCGGCCACGACCATGACGTAGGTCCCCGAGTGCACGTCAGAGTTCAAAATGCGCCGCATGTAATAGTGTTTCACGTGATCGTACACCGCGTCGAAGTCCACCGTGATCTCGGGGATTAGGACGCAGTCCGCATCCGCAGCCACGCCCCCACGGAAGGCCGTGTGTCCGGCATAGCGGCCGAAGACCTCGACGATCATCACGCGGTTGTGCGTCTTGCCCGTGGTCTTGAGGTCCTCGACGATGCGTGATATCTTGTTGATGGCGGAGTCCCCGCCCACCGAGTAGGTCTGGAGGTCCAGGTCCATCGTCTTGGGCGCATGGACGCAGGCGATGCCGTTCTGAGCGAGGTCCACCACGACGCTCCCCGTGTCGTCCCCGCCCGAGATGAGGAGGCCGTCGAGGTTGAACTTCCGCAGTCCCAGCAGGATGCGGTCGTACTTGTCGGGGTCGGGGATCTTCGAGATCTTCACCCGGCTGTGGCCGGCGTCGCTCCCCGCGAAGGCGGAGTTGACGTGGTCCGTGCGCTCCTCGTCGAGGAAGACCAGCCGCTCGAAGTCCACCAGGTTGTAGAGCCCCGCGTACCCATTGGGGATGATGTACGTCCCGATGCCGCGCGCCATGGCGGTCTTGGCCGCGCCGCGAACGACGGCGTTCAGTCCGCCGCAGTCCCCGCCCGATGTGATGATGCCGATGTTCTTCATCTTCTTGCCCATGATGCCGCCCTCCATGCCCTTGGGATATCGACTCCGAATCCTTCGATACCGATATTCTATACCAAGGGAGGCGCCGAGTTAACCTATAATTCGAGAGCGGGGTGTGCATCCCTCCGGCGAATTTCCATCCTATAATTGTGGCTCCTCGCTATCAGGAGTGGTTGGTTTATAAAAGGCTACCGTTATGGTATCTT
>NZ_CAUUGJ010000103.1:0-8288 GCF_963544685.1 uncultured Fretibacterium sp.
CACTGTTCTCTCTAACAGTTCCTGCGGGGTGCTCTTTTTTGCCTGCGGATTGGGGGGGAGGGGCCCGGATGCAGAAGAAAGCGAACCGCCGCTATGGAACCGTTCTCCTGACGCTCTGCTTTTTGATGGCGGGGGCGTTATTTTTGTCGTTTTTCATCGGGCGGTACTCCATAACTCCGGAACAGGCGGCGTCCTTGCTGCTGGAGTCCCTTTTCGGCACGCCGTCTGGGATCGCAGGCAATGTGCGCAAGGTGTTTTTCAACATTCGGCTGCCTCGAGTCATCGGGGCCTTCGGGGTCGGCGCCGTCCTCGCACTCTCGGGCAGCGTGTATCAGTCAACCCTGAAAAACCCGATGGTCTCTCCGGATATCCTGGGGGCAACGGCGGGGGCCGGCTTCGGAGCGGCTTTGGGGCTGACCCTCAACTGTGCGGGTATCGCGATACAGGTGCTGAGTTTCGGCTTCGGGCTCCTGGCCGTATCGTTCACCTGCGCCGTCAGCTCCGTTATGGGCTTGCGGCGCAATACAACGCTGACCCTGGTCCTCACCGGCATGGTCATGCACGCGCTGTTCCAGGCTCTCGTCTCCCTGATCAAATACACGGCGGACCCCTACAGCAAATTGCCTGCCATCACCTTCTGGCTGATGGGCTCCCTTGCCTCCATGACATGGCGTGCCCTGCCCCTGTTCCTGATTCCCTCCCTTGTCGGAGCAATTCCCCTGTTTCTTTTGCGATGGAAGATCAATCTGCTTTCGTTGTCCGACGAGCAGGCGCTTTCGATAGGCGTGAACGTGACGGCGCTGCGCCGAACGATCATCGTGTGTGCCACCCTGATGACCTCTTCCGTCGTCGCGGTCAGCGGCACAATTGGATGGGTCGGGCTCATCGTCCCTCACGTGTCCCGGATGCTCGTGGGGCCCGACAGCCGGGTACAGCTTCCGGCGACGCTCCTCTTGGGGGGGACCTATCTTCTCCTGGTGGACGACGCCGCTCGCAGCCTGATGGCCATGGAAATTCCCATCGGCATTCTGACCGCGCTGATTGGCGCCCCATTCTTCATCGGACTGATTTACCGACAGAGAAGGGTAGGGACGTAATGCTGTCCGTGGAGCATCTCTCCTGCGGTCATCGAGGCCATGTCTTGCTGAAAGATGTCTGCTTTTCCGTGGAGCCGGGGGAGATCGTCTGCCTTCTGGGACCTAACGGCATCGGCAAGAGCACTCTTTTTCGGACAATGCAGGGATTCCTGCCGATCATTTCGGGCAGAGTCACTCTGGATGGGGTCGACCTGGACCGATTTTCGCGGCGAGAGCTCGCCAGTCACATCGCCTACGTCCCTCAAACTCAGGGGCAGCCTTTTCCCTACACCGTATACGACATGATCCTCATGGGGCGGGCTTCATTCGTCAAAAACTTCTCATCCCCTTCCCGGGAAGACCATGCCATCTGTGCCGAGGTGATCCGCTGGCTGTCTCTGGACTCCCTCCAGAATAAACTCTTCACGCAGATCAGTGGCGGAGAGCAGCGATTGGTGCTCATTGCGCGCGCCATGGCGCAACGTCCCCGGATAATGATGATGGACGAACCCACCTCCAACCTGGATTTCGGCAATCAGGTCCGGGTGTTGCAACAAATCGTTCGGCTCTCCTCGAATCGGATCGGCGTCCTGATGATCACGCATTCGCCGGACCAGGCACTGATCTGTGCGGATAAGGCCGTTCTGTTGCGGAGGGACAAGCCCGTCCTGGTAGGAAAGCCTCAGGATGTTTTGACGGAGAGGGCTCTGATGGAGGCCTATGGCGTACGGATACGTTTTGCCTCGGTCGAAGGAGACGACGGAACACGGTTGAAGACATGCATACCGCTTGTCCATCTCGAGAGAGAATGAATCCGGGCCCGCAGGTGTCTTTCCCTTCGTGAGGCAACCTCATCGAGAGACTGTAGGATATTCCGGGGCTGTTTATAAACCGGGTAAGGTTGCAGGAGAAAAGCGCCCGGGAAGGAGCCGCCCAAAATGAACATCCATAAACGCACAAAACCGACACCCCAGCAACGAATAGAGAGCGGAGAATCGTCGCTCCCCAACGGACCTTATCCGTCGACAAATTACGGCCGGAGGGCAATCCCTCGATAACGCTGTCGGCTTATGCCCTTGCGGGGGGCCGTAAATTGCGGTAAGGTTCGTTGAATAAAACATGATGGGGATGCGTCGGCCGCAGATTCGGGCGTACCCCGGAGGGGCGAGTGAGACATGACGGAACACGGGAAGATCGAAAACGGCTTTACTGAGGAGAAGGTCAGCCTCTACGTTGCCGGGATGACCTGCGCGACCTGTGCCAAGATGGTGGAGCGGGAGCTGTCGAAGGTCGATGGAGTGTCGTTTGCGGCGGTGAACCTGGCGACGGACAGCGCCTTCGTGGTGCTGGAGCGCCCGGTGCCGCGGGAGGTCCTGGAGCGGGCGGTGCGCGAGGCGGGCTACGACATCGGAAGCCCGCCCGGCGAGGGGCGGGAGGAGGAGCGGTATCGTGCGGCGCGGCGCGGGGTGATCTTTTCCTGGGCCGTCGTCGTTCCGCTCATGGTCCTGATGGTGCTGCACATGTACGGCGGGGCGTGGGCGCACGCCGGAGCCATGGAGCGCGTCATGCAGGCCATGCCGTTCATCGAGGCGGTGTGCGGGGCCTTCGTCCTCTTCGGGATCGGGCGCCGTATTCTCCGGAGCGCGTGGATCGCCCTCTCGCATCGGCACGCCAACATGGACGTGCTGGTCGCGTTGGGTGCGCTTTCCGCCTGGGGCACGGTGTTCGTCTCCTGGGCCGACCCGGCCTTCCCCTCGTTCGGCGCCATATCGACGATGATCGTGGCCCTGCACCTCACGGGACGCTACATCGAGTCCCGGCTCCGGGACCGGGCGTCGAAACAGGTGCGGGCGCTTCTGTCCCTCTCCGTGCCCACGGCGCGGCTGCTGCTCTCCGATGAGGATATCGGAAAGGAGGGCGGCGGAAAGGAGGAGGGGGGTAGGACGGTCGAGGTCCCGATCGAAGCGGTGAAGTCGGGAAACGTCGTGGTCGTCCTGCCGGGCGAGCGCATCGCCGTGGACGGGGAGATCGTCCGGGGCACGACGTCGATCGACGAGTCCATGCTGACGGGGGAGTCCATCCCCGTGTCCCGCGGCGTGGGGGATGCGGTGACGGGAGGTTCCCTGAACCTGACGGGCGCCCTGCGCGTTCGGGCCACATCGGTGGGGGAGGACAGCTTCCTCTCGCGCATGGCCTCGTTGATTCGCGAGGCCCAGGGGGCGAAAATCCCCATCCAGGCCTTTGCGGACCGGGTGACGAACCGTTTCGTCCCCGTCGTATTCCTGCTGGCCGTGCTGTCGGGCGCGTTCTGGTGGGTCCTGTATCGGATATACGGGACGTCGCCCCTGCCCCTCGCCTTCCTGGGGACGGCCAGCCCCGCAAAAGCGCTGAACGCCTTTATCTCCACGCTGGTGATCGCCTGCCCCTGCGCGCTCGGGCTCGCCATTCCCATGGCGCTTGTCGCGGGGACGGGTGCGGCCTCGAAGCGCGGACTGCTGATCCGAAACGCCGAGGCCGTACAGACGGCCCGTGAGCTGGGCGCCGCGATCCTGGACAAGACGGGGACCCTGACGGAGGGCGCTCCGAAGGTCGTGGAGACGAACCTGACGCCGGAGCTGCTGAACGCCGCGGCCTCCATCGAGAGATCGTCGACCCATCCCCTGGCCAAGGCCATCGCCGCGGCGGCTGCGGGCGACGCCGAAGTCTCGGAGGTGGCGGAGACCGCGGGCGAGGGGGTGCGCGCGACGGTCGGGGGGCGGGAGTTCTTCATCGGGCGTCCTGTCGACCCGGACGTCTATGGGGCGCAGCTCGACCTTGGCCGGACGGTCGTCGAGATGCGCTCGGGCGACGAGGTGCTGGGTTTCATCGCCGTGGAGGACCCCATTCGGGAGGACACCCCGGAGGCGGTGCGGCGGCTCCGCGAGATGGGGGTCGAGGTCGTCATGGCGACGGGGGACAACGAGCGCACGGCGCGGAGCGTCGCGGCCCGGATCGGGGTCGACGATTACCGCGCCGCCCTGCGGCCGGACGACAAGCTGACCCTCGTGCGGGACTGGCAGGCCCGGGGGCGCAAGGTTATGATGGCCGGCGACGGGATCAACGATGCCGCGGCCCTGAAGGGCGCGGACATCGGCGTGGCCATGGGGGCGGGCAGCGACCTGGCCGTGGAGAACGCGGACATCGTGATCGTAAAGGGCGGCGTGTCCCGGGTGGCCGACGCGATATCGCTCTCCCGGCGCATCTTCGAGGTCATTCGGCAGAACCTGTTCTGGGCCTTCGCCTACAACGTCGTGGCCGTGCCCCTGGCGATGCTCTCGCTGCTGAACCCGATCGTTGCGGAGAGCGCCATGGCCGCCAGCTCCATCTCCGTCATCCTGAGCTCCATGCGCATCGCGGGGCATTTCGGGAGGGAGGACGGGGAGGGCGCCTAGTCCTTGAAAAACCAACCGGGGTGTTTTTCTGGATTGAATCGGCGCTTTTTAACGTTGAGGGGCCGGTGGACTGCGACGGATCCGTGGGAATAGGCTATAATAAATCGATGCGTCCCTTATTGGGGGACGGAAAACGGTTGGTCGAATCGGGCCGCCGGGCCGAACGATCGGTCGGTCCGTGAAGGAGGCGAGCGAAAATTGTCGGCGCAGTTGAATAATGCGGGCGTCGTCGATGTCCCGCAGCAGTCTATCGGTAAGGATATTGACGTCGAGTCGCTGGGACAGGAACACATCAATCTCGTATTCGCTCTGGGAAACGAGGATTTTGGGGTGGACGTCAACATCGTCCGCGAGATCGTGCGGGTCCCGCCCTTCATCACCCGCGTCCCCAATGCGCCGGGATACATCAGGGGCGTCATCAACCTCAGGGGGACGATCGTGCCGGTCTTCGACATGCAGCTCAAGATCGGGATGCCCTCCACGCCACTGACCGAGGAGGCCCGCATCGTCGTGCTCTCTGTCAGCGACGTCATGTTCGGGATCATCGTGAACTCGGTCCGCGAGGTTCGCACGATTTACGACTCCCAGCTGGAGACGGCCTCGAAGCTCTCCTCCGCAATGGACAAACGCTACGTCCTGTGGGTCGCCAAGCCCGCCGACGGCCGTCTTATCCTTCTGCTGGATGTTTCGTCCCTCTTCGAGCTGGACCAGATCCTCCAGGAGGAAGCCGGAAAGGAATAGCGGTTGATCCGGATCAATCTGCATATTCACAGCACATGTTCCGACGGAGCCTTTGCCCCGTCGGAACTGGCGTGTCTGCTACATAAACACAAGGTCGCCGTCGCTTCCCTGACGGACCACGACACCGTCGACGGTGTCGTGCCGTTTCTCTCGGGCTGCCGCCGATTCGGTATCCGGGGCGTCCCGGGGATCGAGCTCTCGTCCACCTCACCGGAGGGGGAACTGCATATCCTGGGTTATCGCTTCGATCTCGATTCCCCGGAGCTCGGCGAGGTCCTGGCGCAGTACCGGAGTGCGCGCCGGGAGAGGAACTGGGAGATCTGCGAGCGCCTTCGCGGGCTTGGGATCTCGATCTCGATGGGGGACGTCGAGGCGCACGCGAGGGGCATCGTGGGGCGGCCCCATATCGCGCAGGCGCTTTGGGAGAGGGGGTATGCCCCCTCGGTTCGGGATGCGTTCTCGCGCTATATCGGCCAGGGCGGCTCCGCCTACGTATCGCGCTCCCTCCTGCCCACGGAGGAGGCCATCCGTGTCATCCGTGAGGCGGGGGGGCTGCCGGTCTGGGCCCATCCCCTGAGCTCCCTGACCAACCCCGGGGACTTCGAGCCCCTCCTGGACCGATTGAAGGAGATGGGGCTCTGGGGGGTGGAGTGCTGGTTTCAGGGCGCGGATTCGGCCCAGACATGGCGCTGCCTGAACGAGTCCGGAAAGCGCGGGCTCTACACGACTGCGGGAACGGACTTTCATGGGCGTCCAGGGCACCCGGCCAAGATATCGGGGTGCCTGGTGAGGGATGATCTCTTGCCGTGGGCCCGTTTCTGCGGCGGGCTTTAGGGACTCCAATTTCAAGTCGCTCGTATGGTGCGTTGTTTTGGCCCGCTTTGTCTGCAAACGATTTGGAGATGAAATAAGGTAAGTAAGGCGAAATCTGGCAAGATGGCCTGGAGGTGCGTGTTCGTTGTTTCCCATAGATCTGCGGAGCGATACGGTGACGAAGCCCTGCGCGGCGATGCGGAGGGCGATGGCGGAGGCGGAGGTCGGCGACGACGTCTACGGCGACGATCCGACGGTGCTGCGTCTCGAGGAGGAGGCCGCCGGGCTCCTGGGCAAGGAGGCGGCCCTCTACGTCACGTCCGGCACACAGGGCAACCTGGTCTCGCTTCTGACGCACTGCGGTCGTGGCGAAGGGGTCATCCTCGGGCGGGAGACCCATATCCTCAACTTCGAGGGAGGAGGTATGGCCTGCCTGGGCGGGATCATGCCGCTCCCGGCCGACGATCCCTCGGGGCTTCCCGGGATACCGGAGATGGAGGCCGTCCTGAAGCCTGCGGATAACGTCCATTTCGTCCGGGCCCGGCTGGTCTGCCTCGAGAACACCAACAACCGGCGGGGAGGGCACGCCTCGACGCCTCAGGAGATCTCCGAACGCGCGGCATGGGCCCACGACCGGGGGCTCGATGTCCATATCGACGGAGCCCGCCTCTTCAACGCGGCGGTAGCGCTGGGGGTGACGCCCGCCGACCTGGTGCGCGATGCCGACAGCGTTCAGATCTGTCTCTCCAAGGGGCTGGGCGCCCCCATGGGAAGCCTGGTTTGCGCCTCGCGCGCCTTCGTCGAGCGTGCGCGCTTCTGGCGCAAGCGCCTCGGAGGAGGGCTGCGCCAGGCTGGGATCGTCGCGGCCGCCGGCCTTTATGCGCTGCGGCACAACATCGAACGCCTGGCGGAGGACCACGAGAACGCCCGGAAGATCGCTTCGATCCTTGCGGATGCCGGCCTGGACGTCTTTATGGCGTCGCGCCCGACCAATATGGTCTACTTCAGGGCAAAGGACGTGCCCTCCGCCGACAGGATTCTCGAGTTCTGCCGCAGGGAGAGGGTCGTTTTCAACAAGTCCGCGCCGGACACATTCCGCCTGGTTACCCACCTGGACGTGAGTGCCGAGGCTGCCCTCGAGGCCGCCTCGGTCATCGCGAGGGCAGCCCGATCAGCATGAGAGACCTGGCCCTCTTCCGATCGGGAAAATGCTTTTCGTCCCTGGGGCTTCTGGGATTCGTCCTGGCGGTCTGTCTGATGCTCTCGGGGCCGGCCTGGGGCAGCGCGACGCTCTATCGGGGCGGAAACGCCCTGGGCTCGGTCCCGACGACGAACGGCTCCAACAATGAGCCCTGGGTCTCCCTGACGGACACGGGAGCGCTCCTGGGGTTCCAGGCGTCGCTGTCGGGGGAGGAGCTGCTCCTCGTCCGCGGCGACATGCGGTTCCGTATCGTCCTGAACGCCGTGGCCGCATGGAGGGACCTCTATCTCATCCCGCTCTATGGGGCGGCCTTCGAACGGGATGGACGCTGGTGGCTGGACATTCCGTCCGTCCTGTCGCTCTTTCAGCGGGCGACCGGGACGGGGGCGGGAAACCGCCTGCGTTTCGAGGTGGAGGCGGACGCCCCTCCCTCCGAGCCGGCCGGCTCGGAAGCGCTTCCCGCGGCGGATGCCTCCGTTCCCTCTCCTTCGGAATCCGCGGGGGAAGGGGCCCCGCAGGCGGGAAGAAAGGAAGCCAAGGGGGCGGAAAGGGCGGAGGACGCGACGATCCCGATTCCGGCGGGGGAGAAGTCCTTGGGGGAGAGCCCCGCAAGGGACAAGCCCGATGCGAAACCGGAGGCTTCCGGAAATAGAGGGGAGATCCGGGCCCTTCGATGGAGCACGTCGCGCGAGCGGATACGGGCCGTGATCGATTGCAGCGATGGGGCCGAGCCGCAGATTCAGGTCGAGAAGGGCAACGTTCGGGCCCTCTTCTCCAGCGCCTCGGAATTTCTGGAGGGGCTTCCATCCCCCTACGGCAACATCTCCGCGGATCTGAAACGGGGACCGTCCGGGGCGTCGCTGGTCTTCTCGTCCAACAGCCTGCGTGTGGAGCGCCTGGCCCTGGATGCCCCGCGGCGCATCGTGCTGGACTTCTTCTTCGAGTCCCCGGCGGATATCCGCGTGCTGCCCGCCCCCACGCCTGTCTCTTATACACATCTCCGAGCCCACGAGACGGAGCTACATC
>NZ_CAUUGJ010000104.1:0-8047 GCF_963544685.1 uncultured Fretibacterium sp.
TCATCGCGGGTAAGCTACAGATTGACTTACCCACTTAAAATGGCGAGGAGCCATATTGTGCTTGGACGCAATCAGGCATTTCTGTACGTCCATGTATTTCATCTCCTGGATAACGTAGGGAGGGTTCTCCTGGCCATCGATGATGTGCAGCTGGAGGCCGCTGTAGACCTCGTTGAAGGATACGGCCGTGGGACTGGCTCCATAGGCCTTGTAGATCTCCAACAAGAGCTCCGAGGGCATCACGCGAAACTTGACGCCTTCAAAATCCTCCGGCTTGCGAAGCGGCTTGTTGGCCGTCCAGTACATGGCGCCCTCGCTAAAAAAGTTCAGGACCTTCAGCCCTTTGCTTTCATAGATGCCCCCCAGTTTTTCGTTGATCGCCTTGCTTGTGCGCAGAAATTCGGCATTTCTGTCGTCGTCCATCGAAAACAGAAAGTGAAGCAGAAAAATCTGGTTCTCGGGGATGATGGAACTGGACTGTCCGGGGGCGATCAGGCAGAACTCCACCGCGCCGTTCAGGGCAAGCTCGAACATCTCGGTGGGGGTCCCCAGGGTGCCGTGAGGGAAGACCTCCAGCTGGATGTCGCCGTTCGACTTCTCCTTCAAAAGGCGGGCAAACTCATGGGCATAGAGATCCACCGCACTATCGGCCAGCTCCTCACTGGCCAGCCGCCAATTGTACTTGGCGGCTGAGGCCGGAACGGCACCGCAGCTCAAGACCATGACGCACAACAGAAAAACGACCGCACACTTTCTCATTTCCTTTTCCTCCTTTTCCTGAAAAGCCGATGGACCCCTCAACATCCTACACACACAACATCCTACATTCAGCACTTACCGCGATAAATCGAGCAGAAACAGGGCTATCTTCGGACAATAGATCAATAAAACGGACACTGCGACCATAATGGCGACAAAAGGAAAGGTTCCGCGGATGGCATCCGCGTATTTTTGCCTGAAAATGGCCATGGCCGTAAAAATATTGCAGCCGAAGGGAGGCGTCGTAGACCCGATGGCGGCCTGCAGGGTAACGATGATGCCGCACAGGATATTATCCAATCCTGCGGCCGCAATCGCCGGTTTGAAGATGGGCGTCAGGATCATGATGACGACGATGGGGTCGACGAACATGCAGGCCAGGAAATACGTTATGGTCAGAACGAACATGATGCGGACGGACGAGGGAGCATCCCCAAGGAGCGCGGGCAGGATCATGTTGGGGATCCGTCCGAAGGAAATGGTCCAGGAAAAGGCCTGTCCCATGGCGACCAGGATGAAGACTATGGCGGTCACCGTACCCGTGCGCAGCGCGATCTTCGGGATATCCGAGAGCTTGATGGAACGATAGATGAAGTACTCCACCAGAAATGCGTAGAAAACGGACACCGCGGCAGCCTCCGTCGGGCTGAACATCCCGGAGTAGATGCCCCCGAAGATGATGACGGGGAAGGAGAAGCTGAGGATGGCCCGACGGAACGCCAGCCACTTCTCGGAACTCGAGGCCTCCGGTGCCGAGTGCTCCTTTCCCGATTTGAACCAACCGTAGATACAAAACAGGATGCAGATGAGGATTCCGGGGCCAACCCCCGCGATGAACAAATCCCCGATGGAGGCGCCTCCCACCACCCCATAGACGATCATATAGATGCTGGGGGGGATGAGCAGGGCAATGACGGCCGCATTGATGATCAATGCCGTTGAAAAGGAGGCATCGTACCCGGCCTTGAGGAGCAACGGACGCAAGGGGCCGCCGATGGCCACGACTGTGGCCTGGGTGGAACCGGAGACCGAGCCGAAGAGCGTACAGGCAATGGTCGTCGAGATCGGGATGCCCCCGCGCTTATGCCCCACCAGTTTGACGACGAATGTCAGCAGCCGCTCGGCCACCTGCCCCGAGGTCATGATGTCCGCAGCGAGGATGAACAGAGGGACGGCCGTCAGCGATACGGGCTGGACCCCGCCGACAATCTGCTGCACCAGCATGGCAGGATCGATAGGGAAAAACAGAAAGACGGTTAAAAATGCAGCAGTCCCCAGGGGCACCATCATGGGAAACCCCAGGATAAGCAGGCCGATCATTGTTCCCATCAAAACCCACAGCATATCAGAGCACTCCCTCGGAAAGCGTCCATCCGTCCTCCGCCCCGGATTCAGCTACGGACGGGGCGATGAAAATCCCCTTATGGGTCAGATTTTTCCAGAAGGTCGCAAGGTATTGAACCGCCGTCAGGAAAAAACCGATGGGAACCCAAAGCATGACGACGTAAACCGGAATCTGCAACCCCAGCGTGTATTTGTTCATCATATAGAGCCCTTTGACATACAGGATGCCGTACCACATCATAAGGCACAGGAAAACAGCTGTCCCCAAGGAGGTGAGCAGAACCAGAAACTTCCTGCCCCTGTACCCCATGATGTCCGATAAGGCGGTCATCCTGATATGGAGTCCCATCCGGGCTGCGTAGGCCGTTCCGACGAAGGTCACCAGTACCACGGAAAACTGACTGATCTCCTCCACCCAGGAAAAACTGACGTGAAAAATATTTCGGCTCAAGACATTGATAATGGAGACAACGGCCATTGTGATGGTTCCCCATGAGACGATGAATTTCTCCACCCTCTCGCAAAGGCCATTGACCCGTTCCAAATTTTTCATTTGCAGTCCCCCCTGACCATAAAATGTCCTCGACCGAGCGCTTATCGCCTCTCCCCCTCCAGCTTTACGCCCTTCTGCCCTCCTTTTTCTGAAGCGCCAGGACGGACAGGAACTCGAAGACAATGTTGCAGGCCGCTAAAGAGGTGATTTCTGCAACGTCATAGGGCGGCGCTACCTCGACGATATCGAACCCCACGAAGTTGACGTCCGTCAGGCCGCGAATAAAGCTGATGGCCTCGAAGGTGGAATACCCTCCAACCTCCGGAGTCCCCGTGGCTGGCGCATAGGCGGGATCGACAAAGTCGATGTCAAACGTAAGGAAGGCCTTGTTTTTGCCCACCCGTTTGTTGATCTCTTCCAAAACCGCGGGGATCCCCATCTCGCGTACCTTGTGGGTCGGAATCAATTTCAGCCCCAGGTCCGCGGCCAGCTTGAACTCCCCGGCGTCGTACAGCGATCCCCTCATGCCGATCTGGATGGATTTGTGGGGGTCGATCAGATTCTCCTCTATGGCACGACGAAAAGGCGTTCCGTGATTATACTTCTCGCCAAAAACCTCATCGTTGATATCTGCGTGGGAATCGAAATGAATGAGGCTGACTGGCCCATGCTTCTTCGCTACCGCCCTCAGCTCTCCCAGCGTGATGGAATGGTCCCCCCCCAGGGCAATCGGAAGGGCCCCCGCATCCAGTATCCTGGACGCGAACGCCTCGATGGCGGCATAGGTCGGGTGGATGTAACCGGGCACGATATTGACATCCCCCATGTCCGCCCCCTTCAGGTAATCGAGAATATTGACCTCATGCACCGGATTGTTCGTCTTCATCATGACGGAGATATTCCGGATGCCCTGCGGCCCGAAACGGGCCCCCGAACGATAGGAACACGCGGTATCGAAAGGAATGCCATAAATGGCAAAGTCCAGCCCATCCGGTTCCGAAACCCTCTCCATCCGCATAAAGTTGCCAACGTTGCAAAAACGGGGAGAAGCAAACGCTGTAGCCGGCTGTTTCAGTTCTCTTGCACTCATGACCCGCACACCTCCAGGAATTGGCGCTCCAAAAGACTCAAGCTTTACCATAAAGCTCAGCCCAAGACAAAATTATATTCTGATTAGGATAGAACTTCAATACAATAAATATATTGTAATATGGGTATTCACAAAGAAATTATTTATAAATAAATTATGTCGAAACACGCCCTGCGTCAGATTGCGAGCCTACGCATCCCCAGAGAAAAATGAAGTTTCATAAGCTTTATTGGGTATCAATTGCCTTATTTTATGGTTTTATAAAAATAAAACCTCTATTTGAGAGCAAGAATGGAATTCAATTATGAATAACTTGGGGTTCATCAGCCTGACAGGTGATATCCTTGTACTTATTATCAATCCCGGACCGTTCCTCGGCCCCGAAAAAGCGGGCCGACGGCTTCCGCCGTCGGCCCGCTCGTTTTCCCGTCTCCCCCGCTGCGTAACGGGGCTATTCCCTTCCGGCCGGAGCCGGCGGCAGAGGGGAGCCGTCGGCCTTGTGCACCGCCCTCCCC
The DNA here is from genome assembly GCF_963544685.1 of uncultured Fretibacterium sp. Lineage (NCBI taxonomy): Bacteria > Thermotogati > Synergistota > Synergistia > Synergistales > Aminobacteriaceae > Fretibacterium > uncultured Fretibacterium sp. The sequence continues at coordinate 4,202 of NZ_CAUUGJ010000104.1, forward strand.
AGGATGCTCCGAGGGGCGACCGGGCCGAAGCTACGGCTATCGCTGCTCTCCAGGGCATTGTCGCCACGAAGGAGGTAACGGCCGTCGTCGGCGACGCCGACTACGCGTTTGATCATCCACATATCCCTCATGAAGGGATGACGGGCCAGGACGACGTCCCCCACGGCTGGAGGCGCCTCCCTGCAGGCCGTCGTATCCACCACGACCCGCTCGCCGTCCCTTAGGGTGGGGTACATGCTGTGCCCCCGGACGACGACCGTCAGCCTCTCCGCCCCATCAGCCCGCCGTGTACCAGGCAACCTCCCGCCCCTTCGTGGACCAGAAGATGGAGTGCACCTCCTTGATGCACTCCATCAGCTCCTCGGCATGGCTCAGGTTCACCTCGACCTTGCAGGAGGAGCAGAGTTTCGCCGCCCTCCAGAACAGGTCGTGCAGCTGGGGGAACTTTTCCAGATGCGGCGCCTTGAAGTAGTCCGTCCAGAGGATGAGCAGCTCGGTCTTGGCGATCCGGGCCTGCTCCTCCTTGATGGCGTCATAGCGGCTGAAGGAGTTCAGGTACGCGGTGAAGGCCGCCTTGTCCGTGGGGTCGGGGCACTCCAGCGCAATCAGCTTCTTCGTCATGGAGAGCACGGCCTCGGCCGCTATCCGTGCCGACGCGGGGTCGTACACACCGCAGGGCCCATCGCAATGAGCCTCCGCAAACAGAATCTTCTCCTCCATCGTGATATCCTCCTTTATCCTCTCCGGCCGTCAGCCCAGCAGGGCCTCGGCCGCCTTTTTCATCGCGTCCTCCGCCTCACCGTCCGGGGCCTCGAGGCAGGTCACGGGCTCGGCGGCGATAACGGCCCCCCTGCCCTCCATATCCAGCTTCCAGGCATCCATAAACGCGCCCCCGCCCCAGCCGTAGGAGCCGAACAAAAAGACCTTCTTCCCCTTCAGTCCGTCCTCGAGCTCCTCGATCAGCGGAAGGATCTCCGTGTCGTTGACCTCCTCCGTGCCGGAAGCCGGGGAGCCGAACACCCAGACGTCCGCCGCGGAGAAGGCCGCCTTGTCCGCACCTGCGGCCTCCGAGAAATAAAGCGACCCGCCCTTCGCCTCGACCGCGCTCCTGAAGGCCTCCGCAAGGGCCTTCGTATTGCCGGTATTGCTGAAGTATACCAGTCCGATCGTGTTCATTGCTGTCTCCCTTCCTCTTGATGCCTTCAAAATGCAAGAAAAAAAATACAGTATGAGGATGGGTATATGTTAACATAGGCAAACTTTATATGCATCATTTTCGGACGACATTTTTCATCCAACGCCCTTCAAGCTCGAACGGTTTCGACTCAGAGAATCCTAAAGGCGGTGGACGGCCCCTTGTCCGGAGGCCGCCCACCGCCTTTCCATCCTTGCTTTTCAGGATGCCCCCGAGCGAAAGCGCCAAGCGCCCCCGGGGCCCCGCCTCAGTCGAGCTTCCGCAGATTCAGGACGTCGTCGGACCAGCCCCGCTCGCTCTCGCCCGTGTCGCCCCTGTAGAGCTCCGCGCTCTCGACGACCTGGTCACGCAGGGTGAAGGCCAGGGTCAGATCGTGATCGGGCAGCTCGTAGGAGAGGATGCTGATCTCCGGCTCCCCGCTCGGGGTCTCCCGGACCGTCGGGGTCCCCACCTTGCTTCTCAATGCGTCCTTGCTCATGCCCACTGCCTCGAAGCCCAGGAACGTCTTGCAGGCAGAAGCCGTATTGGCCTTGAAGTAGAGGTCCTCGGCCCTCTTCCCCTCGCCCGAGATCTGAAACACGGCCCCCTTCGAGGTCCAGGTGTCGACCGCGGCGTCCCTGGCCCGGACGCTCTCCTCCTGGGTCCAGCCCTTGGGCATCTTGTCGGCGATCTTCAGCCGGGCCGCGGCATAGCGCTTGTAGATGTTGGCCGCGGCCTTGCTCTTGGGGCCCATCCTCAGCCGAACACCCTCCTGATAGAGCCAGCCGGTCTTCCCGTCCACCTTCACCTTGTACCAGAGCATATCCTGCTTGTCTCGGATGGCGCTCGGGACCGCGACGCCCGAATCCGGAAGGCTGACCTCCCACGACTTCGCCTCCTTGTCCGGCTTGGCGTAGAGCGTGAGCGTCTCCTCCAGGGCGAAGGCCCTCTGCTCCGCCGCCTCGGCCCCCAGGGCCGTCGCCATCGCCAGCAGCAGGGCCGCTGCAACCGTCCACATTCTCCTCATCGTCGTTCCCCTCCTGATGAATAGATGTTGTCCTGAATCATACCCCCGAATCGTTATCCTGAAAATGCGTCGGGACAGGATCACAAGGGCATTCTATCCCGTAGGCTCGGAGGTTGGAAAGGACGGAATTTCCCACCCCTCGGTGCGGTTCCGGCCTTTTTCAGGAGCTGCGGCTACCTGCCGAAGGCCCTGACGATACGGTCCAACGCCTCCTTCAGGATGCTGCGGGGACAGGCCAGCACGAGGCGCTCGAACCCGTTTCCCTCGGGCCCGAAGACCCACCCCTCGTCGAGCCACACGTTCGCCTCGGTCAGCATCCGCTTCTGCAGGACATACGGGTCCGGCTCCAGGGCGCTGAAGTCCATCCAGGCCAGGAAGGTGCCCTCGAGCGGCATCACCCGGACCTGGGGAAGGCGCTCCTGGAGATCATTCACCAGAAAGTCGTAGTTTCCCTTGATGTAAACCAGAAGTTCGTCCAGCCACCTCTCCCCGTGCCTGTAGGCGGCCTCAAGCCCCGTTATGGCGAAGAGGTTGGGGCGGGGGATGCTGTTCCGGGCCAGGACGTTCTCGTAGAGGAGACGCATCCGGGGATCGGGCGTGATGAGAATCGTCGCCTGGAGTCCCGCGAGGTTGAAGGTCTTGCTGGGCGCGATGACCGTCATGGAGTTCTCCCGGCAGACGGCATCGACGTTCCCGAACGGGTGATGCTTATAGCCGGGCATCAGGATGTCGCAGTGCAGCTCGTCCGCGAACACCCGGACGCCGTTTTTGGCGCAGATGTCGCCGAGGCGCTCCAGGTCCTCCCGGCTCCAGACCCGCCCTGTGGGATTATGGGGGCTGCACAGGATGAAGAGGGTCGTGCGGGGGTCCCGCGCCTGGCGCTCGAAGTCCTCGAAGTCGATCTCGTAGCGCCCGCCGCGCAGGACCAGGGGGTTGTTGGCGATCTGGGCACCGTTGTTCAGCACCGTACGGAAGAAGGGGTAATAGACGGGCCGCTGGATAATGACCCGGTCCCCCGGCTGGCAGAAGGCCTGGACGGCCATGTGCGCCGCGGGGACCGCGCCGGGGGCAAACTGAATCCACTCCCTCTCGATCCTCCAGCCGTGGCGGCGGGCCTCCCAGTCGATGATCGCGTCGTAGCAGGAGTCGGGAATGAGCGTGTAGCCGAAGACTCCGTGCCGGGCCCTCTCGGTCAGCGCCTCCGTGATCTCCGGCGCCACCTCGAAATCCATATCCGCTATCCACAGCGGGAGCGGGGAGCCGACGGGATAATCCACCCCCTCGATCGTCCGGGGATCCGTGTCCCACTTGGAACAGTTCGTGCCGCGCCTTTCGATGACCCTGTCGAAGTCGTAAGCCATAAAAAAATTCTCCTCTCGGAAATGGAATGTTTTGCGCTGCGCTTTTTGATATGATATCGTATCGGCGTACTTTCGGACGCCGTAAATTTCGGGAGGGAACAAAGAATCGGAGACGGAAGGGGGACGCCGCCATGCGGAAAAAGAACAGGACCTCGACGCTTCGGCGCATTCTGACGAGCCTCGTCTGTGCCGCCGCGCTGGCCGCAGGAGGATTTTTCAGCATCCTGAGCGTCCGGGGCCTGTCTCTTATACACATCTGACGCTGCCGACGACTAGTCGAGTGT
>NZ_CAUUGJ010000105.1:0-8014 GCF_963544685.1 uncultured Fretibacterium sp.
GTCGTATCCAAGGCAAGGCGGACCGGTACTTTCTCGCCCGATTTTTTACAGGGATGGTCCTTACCTCCCTTCTTCGGCCCAAAGACGCCGCGAGTGGCTGGCGTTTTATTTTTCCGAGCTCGAGAAAGAGGGGCAAAAGAATGTTTTGAGAGACGTGACGAAGGACGCGACGGAGTATTACTATTTGATGGTCCTGCGCCGCCTGAGGCTGGCGGTGTTGCTTGCAAAAACTTTGAGGAGCGGGGAAAAGGGCGGCGCCTTCTTCGGATGGGAGCGAGGTCTTAAAATCACCGAGGAATTGGATACACTATGCAGGGAAATGATGTGGGCGGCAAAGAGGGGATATTACGACTTCAAGCTGGACAGAGAATTATCCTCGCTGAACGACGACGTCGTGATATCGCTGGAACCGCTCTCGAGCATTGGAGATATTTTCAACAGACATTCTCCGCTGGATTTTTTGGTTCCATGGCCGCTATCATTTTAAACCCTGGATTTACGCCCCGGATGCAGCGGGCGGGGATGATTGGAGCGGAGGCTTGGGCTGTTTTGTTTCCGAGGAGGTGCACCGATGATGGGGAGAGTACGTTGCGTCTTGATCGCGGGGCTGTTGACGTGGTCGGCCTTTCTGCCCTGCGGCGTCGGGGGCGGGGAGGCGACGAGCGGGACGGGCTGGAACGACGGAGAGATGCCGCCGGTCTTCAACCCCTACGTGGAGGACGAGGCACAGGAGACGGACGAGACGCGGGGCGTCCTGTTCGAGGGCGTGTCCCGGGACATTCCCGCCTACGTCCTCGACGGCCTCCGCAGGCAAGGCGGTTCCTTGGACGTCGCCATCTGGGATTACTTCGAAGCTAGGCGCTTCGACACGCTTTTCACCCCCACGGGGCTTCTGTCCCTTTGCCATGGGAAGGATCCGGAGGATAAGATAATAGCGAGAATAGCGAGCCCCAAAAAGGACCCAAAGCTTTGGGATATTTTAAAGCTTTGGGCGTGCGCTCGTTTGCCCGACGTCTTCGACCATTTCTCCCGCGCACGCCAGCTCGACGCACTGCGCCTGGAGTACCTGCGCCGCATGGAGGAGCGCCGCCTCATGGCGGAGCTGGGGGTGGAGATGGAACAGAGAGAGGAAAGCCCGGAGCGGGATCCCCTGTATCGGCTGGGTGAGGCGGATGCGAAGGGGTACTACGACGGGAAGGGGGAGGTTTTACAGGAACTGAGGGAGATGAGGCGTCATTGGCCCGCTCGGCGATATCAGAGAGCCCTTCATTCCCTTGTTGCTCCTGTCCCCCAATTGACGGAGGATGAGAAACGGATGGCGGCTAGGATCAAGGAGATTATCCGGCTCGTTACGGACTACTGGGAAATCCCCGAGGGGACGTCCAAGGACGTTTGGCCGCAGTACGTCTGGGAGAAGGAGCGGAAAATGCGGTCCATGGAGGGGGAGGCCTTGAGCAGCCCGACGCACCTGCTGTTTCTCGTCGAGACCGGGGAGCTCCTCCAAATCTACGCGTCGGAGGAGGCGTATCGCTGCATGAGCCTGGCCTGGGTGCGCCAGTGCCAGGCGCACCGGGAGCTTTCGGCCCGCATCGTGGAGATTCTGCGCCGTTCCGGCCTTCGAGAGGACTATGCACGGTCCGTTCGGAGATGGAAGAAGGGGGATTCTTCCCCAGCAACCCGTCTCGGTACTTTTGTCAATCCATACGAAGTCTTGAATGAGGTATTCAGCGAAAACAGGGATCGCCCGTTTCGCCCCCAGATGCAGGTGGAATTTTGAGCTGAAAACCGATTTGAAATCAAGAAGGGAGATGGAGTGATGAGGAAGATCCTGAGAGGTTTGTGTGCCGTGGCTTTCGTCTGCGTTCTGTCGGTCCCTGGAGGAGGCGATAAGGCCTGGGGGGCTACCGTGAGCTTGGAGCAAGCCCACCTGCTTGCAGAGAACTGGCTGGCCGCCACCACTCCGCCCATAAGACAGGGGGCCTTGGGAAGACATCTGAAGGAGAGCATCCCTTGCCTCGAGGATGGGCGTCCTCTCTTCTATATCTTCAACCTGCGCCCCAAGGCTGGCTGATCGTCGGCGGCGACACTCGGCAGGAGCCGATCATGGCCTTTGGAGAAGGGAGCCTTTCGGCCGAGGTCCTGGAGGACAAGGCATTCATGGCGCTGTTTTCCGTGCCCTTCCCCAAGGAGGCACGCCAGGAAGTCTCTTCCGCACTGCTCCTGTCCGCCGATCAGGATGTCCCGATGAGCCGCAGGGAGGAGAAATGGAGGCGCCTGCTGGAAAGACCCCGTGCAATCGAAAAAATGAGGGCACTTTCGGATTCGACGGGAAAGCCGGACATCCCCGATGTCCGCGTCCCACCCTTGGTGCGCTCGCTATGGAACGGAGTGGGTTGGAAGACCGACGGCAGATTTAATCGTTTTTTTGCTAAGCATGTCCCGGATATTATATGGAACGATGGCACAGGGATACCTTGTGCAGCCGTCTCAGCGGCCCAGTTGATGCATTATTTTCGTCACCCCAACCACAACCGCCGTACCGATCGACTCTTCACCTATCATAATTACCACGAGCCGGAGGGGAATGGCGCCTCGGCGTTGCTCTGGGGGGATGCCGACGGCGCGCCCTACAGATGGGAGGACATGACGGAACGGCCGCTTTTCGAATACAAGGATCTTCCTGATCTGAACGTTTCGGGCGATAAGGGGGAGGAGGCGCGCCGGGCATCGGAGGCCATCAGCCGTCTGATGATGGATGTCGTCGTCGCCTCGGGCTACGGAATCGATCCCAGGAATAAAGAAAAAGGGTTCTTGGGGGGCTTTGATTCGAAGGATCTTGATGGATACGTCTCTTTTGCGGGACTGCAAATGTCCATGACAAGCTCGGATGTCTTCGACTACTCCAACATGGCCTTGTTCGAAACAACGATTGACTCATCCCACTCAAACGTAGCCTACGACATGAAGGACCTCCATTCCGTCGTCAACCCAAACCTGGATTGCGGCGTACCGGTGATCGTGGGGATTCGTCCCCTCAAGGGTTTCAGCGACCACGCTATGCTCGTGGACGGCTACGGAATCGCCTCCTCGGATGTGGGGCTGAACGAGATGTACCACCACATCGTCATGGGCTCCGTGGGGGGGGACTTGGATATGTATTATCCCATGGATAACTTCAAAACGGAGTTACCTGGAGGCCCAGCTTATTTCACCAATCATTTCTTTCCCATCGCGATGCTGTACAATATCGCCTCGGAGGACTTGGGCAGCGGGCCGGACAAACGGAGCGAGATCGTCAGCGGGCGCCTGTCGTTTGCAGGGAAACCCTACGCGGACGTCACGGTCTCGGCCGAGACCTCAAGGGGAACCTTCTCGGCCAAGACGAACGCAAACGGCATCTTCGCGTTTCGCCTGCCCTCCGTTACCAGCATCGATCAGGTGAGCATAGAGCGAGCGGGCTTGGAGAAGGCTTCCGTCAACGACATCCTGGAAAAGGGGACTGAAATCAAACAGCCCTGGAATTCAGTAGACACCTCGGAGACAGAATATTATAAGGACTACAAAGGTAACACGAGATATGAACCCCAGGTCGGCAACCGCTGGTGGGGGGACATCGTTCTGGAGCAGGCGCTGGTGTCCGGCGTGACGGACACCATGAAAAAAGGGGTGTCCCGCTTCAACGTCCCGATGCCGTCGGCCTTTCCCAAACAGGCGTCGGCATGGGACTTCCGCGGCCTTTCCGCGGTCTATGTCTCCGCCTTCCCCTTCTCGCACATCGCCTTCCAGAGCTGGTTCGGGCCCTACTTCGACAAGCTCGCCGAGTTCGTCAAAAACGGCGGAACCGCCTATATCGAGGCCGACTCCTGGTTGGTCGCCGCGGTCATCGCCAGACGTGCGGGCATAGGGCTCTCCTTCTACAACGCCTCGGAGCTGCCCCTCTATTACGGAGGAGACAGCAAGACGATATTCCCCAAAGGCGACCTGAGGGCAGCCGTGGGCAAGGACTGGCTGAAGATTCCCTACAAGCCCTACGAGATCGGTTCCGGCGGACCGCTCATCAAGATGCTGAACGGCACGAAACTGCTCTCCACCGTGGAGGTCACCCTGTTCGACGGCAAGGACGCCTATACGAGGATTTATCCTGCCGCCGTGTCCTTCCCCTACGGCCGGGGCATGGTCTACTTCACCAGCTTCCCCGTGCCCGACGTCCCGTTGTCCGCATCCGCGTCCCTGAGGGGGGACGTCCGGTCCCCCTCCGCGGAACGTGCGCTGGCGGACTGGTTCCTGTCCAAGCCGATCGCGAACGCGGAACGCATGTCGGCCATGCGGAGCGCGGGCATCTCCAACGAGAGGATCGTGGATCGGGCGGACGGCCCGGTGTCGCGCGCAAAGGGCTCGGGCCTGCTGGTGGAGCTTCCCGCAAGCGAGGACGTGACTGTGGCCGCCCAGATGTCGCGGCTGGGCATGAAGGGCGCGGGCGCCGTCTCGGAGGATGCGGCGGTACGCCGGTGGACGGCGTCGCTTCTGGCGCCGGACGGCCGGGTGCATGACGTGCGAACGACGAGCGGGGACGTGCTTTCCTTCTCCGTCGTCTCCGGCGACAACGACGGCGGGGCCTGGTTGGTCCGGCTGGATTCGGCGTCCGGGTATCCGGAGGGGAACCTTTTCGTGGTCACGGCCGCTTTGGGCCTGAAAGACGTGGGCGGGACGCCCGGCAGCGGCGACGTTCCGCCGGACGTCCCGGTGACGGGCCTGCGTGTGGAGCCGGACTCTGCGGACCTGAAGGTGGGGGAAAGGCTGGTCCTGAGGGCCGTCCTGAGCCCGTCGAACGCCACGGACAAGCGCGTGAGCTGGTCCGTCTCCAACCCGTCGGTCGCTTCGGCGGACGCCTCCGGGAACATCTTGGCCTTGGCCGAGGGAACCACGTTCGTCCGGGCGACGGCTGCGGATGGCATCCACTCCGCGGACTGCACGGTCCGGGTGGCCCGGGCAGCGGTGCTTCCCACGGCCCTTGCGCTGACGCCGCAGTCCCTGCTGCTGACCGTGGGCGAGAGTGCCGCGCTTGCCGTCTCCTTCATCCCGCCCGAGACCACGGAAAGGGACGTGACGTGGAGCACGTCGAATCCTGCCGTTGCCTCGGCGGAAGACGGGCAGGTCCGGGCCGTCGGTGTGGGGACGGCGCAGATCACGGCGGCCTCCGCGGCGGACGCGGGCGTCCGGGCCGTCTGTTCCGTCACGGTAAGGAAGAAGAACGGCGGCGGCGGAACGCCGGAGGAGCTGGCCTACTACCGCGGGAGGTATCCGGATCATAACGTCATGATCGCGTCGGAGGGCGACAGCGAACTGCTGGGGACGGACGGACCGGACGTCCTGGTGGGCGGCAGCGGCGACAACTGGCTGGAGGGGAAGGGTGGCAACGACATCTACGTCCAGAACCTGGGCGGCGGGCACGACACGATCTCCAACCGCAGCGGGGGAGCGAACGACGTCGACGAGCTGCACTTCGGCCCCGGAATCGTCCCGGAGACGTTGTTCCCCTACCGCAAGGGAGGCGATCTGGTCTTCTCCCTGCCCGACGAGAGGGGCGAGGAATCGGCCAGCACGACGGTCGAGGATTGGTACGAGGATGCCGGGGCGCGCCTGGACCGAATCGTATTCATGGACGGCACGGTCTGGACGGCGGAGGACGCGGAGAAGCGCGCCGGGAACCCGCCCGTGGCGCTGAAGGGTGGAAGCGGCGCCGATCGCATGAAGACGCGCAGCCGCAAGAAGGATACGGTTGTCCTCTACGGCCTGGAGGGGGACGACCGCCTGAAGGACGGGAAGGGCGACGACGTATTCGTCGGGGGGCCCGGCGACGACTTCATCCACTCGTGGAGCCTGCTGGGCGGGAAGTCGCGCAAGACCTTCATCTGGAACCGCGGGGACGGGAACGACACGGTGGACTTCTACTTTTTCGGGCAGAAGTCCGGCCAGCGCCGCGGGATTCTTCGTCTGGGTCTCGGGATAGCGCCGGGCGAGGTGAGCCTGGAGCGCCGCAGCGGCGGCGTGAGGGTCGTGCTGCCGGGAGGAAGCGTGACGTTCCGGAAGGCGCATTGGTTCACGGGCTTCCACCACCCGGACGCGATCGTCTTTGCGGACGGTACGACCTGGCAGTGGAGGGACATTCCGCAGAAGTAGAGAGGGGACGGCCCTTGACAGCGGGGGCCCCTCCCTGTATCATACGCACCACAATCGAATAGGACTTGCGACATCATCAAGAGCGGCGGAGGGAAAGGCCCTGTGAAGCCGCGGCAACCCTTGCGAGAGCAAAACGGTGCCAATTCCTGCAGGTATATCCTGGGAGATGATGGGTGCTTGCAGCGGAGTTTGTCCGTCGTACAAAGCCCCCTTCCTCGCGGAGGGGGCTTTTTTCGTGTTCGGCGCGGGCGTCGGGATGGGAGAGGTGAAGGGGTTTTGATTGTTCTGGAGGATGTGTGCAAGGATTTCGACACGGAGGGGGGATGCTTTCACGCCCTCAGGGGGGTGAGCCTCTCGATACGCAAGGGGTGCGTCTACGGCATCATCGGGCGGAGCGGCGCGGGCAAGAGCACCCTGGTGCGCACGATCAACCTGTTGGAGCGGCCGACGTCCGGCCGGGTGACCGTCGCCGGCGTGGACCTGGCGGCCCTGTCTCCCGCGGAGCTTCGCCGTGCGCGGCGCGGCATCGGCATGATCTTTCAGGGGTTCAACCTGCTGGAGTCCCGCAGCGTGGCGGGTAACGTCGCGTTCCCCCTGGAGCTCGCGGGCTGGGACGCCGCGCGCATCGCGGGCCGCGTGGACGAGCTTCTGGAGCTGGTGGGCCTGGGGGGGAAGCGGGACGCCTATCCCGCGCAGCTCTCCGGGGGGCAGAAACAGCGCGTCGGCATCGCCCGGGCCCTGGCCCCGGAGCCCAAGATCCTGCTGTGCGACGAGGCGACGTCGGCCCTCGACCCCCAGACGACGCGGGAGGTCCTGGGGCTCCTGCGCGACATCAATCGCAAGCTGGGCCTGACGGTCGTCCTGATCACCCACGAGATGGCGGTCATCAAGGAGATCTGCGAGGAGGTCGCCGTGCTGGATGCGGGACGGGTGGTGGAGTCGGGAGCGGTCTTCAAGGTCTTCACGGTGCCGCAGTCCCCGGTGACGCACGAGCTTGTGGCGAGCGTGATGACGCGGGACATCCCTCAGCATTTCGCGGCGCTGGACTTTTTGCGGGAGCCCGAGGCGGGCTGCGGGCTCCTGCTGCGCGTCTCCTTCCTGGGCGACACGGCGGCGGAGCCGATCATATCGGGGGTGGTCCGCAGGTTCGGCGTGGACGTGAACATCCTCTACGGCGCTATCGACCACATCCAGGGGGTGCCCTACGGGACGCTGGTGGTGGAGCTCTCCGGCAACGGGAACCGGGACGCCGCGATGGAGTATCTCAGGAATCTGAATCTCGGACTGGAGGTGATCGGCTATGTCCGCCGCAATCTGGGGACTTCTGTGGCAGGCGTCGTGTGAGACGCTTTATATGATAGGTCTGTCGGGGCTGCTGGCCTGCGCGGGGGGGATCCCCCTGGGCGTGCTGCTGGCCGTGACGGCCTCCGGAGGGCTGATGCCCAGCCCCTGGCTGAACCGCACGGTGGGGTTCGTGGTCAATGCGACGCGGTCCACGCCCTTCATCATCCTGATGGTGGCGATCATCCCGCTGACCCGGCTGATCGTGGGGCGGTCCATCGGGACCTCGGCGGCCGTCGTACCCCTGGCCCTGGCGGCCCTGCCGTTCATGGGGCGGCTTGTGGAGAGCGCACTGAACGGGGTGGACGGCGGGGTCGTCGAGGCGGCTCAGGCGATGGGCGCGTCGCCCGCTCAGATCGTCCGGAAGGTCCTCTTTCCCGAGGCCGTGCCCGACCTGCTGCGCGGCGTCACCCTGATGCTGGTCAACTTGGTGGGGTACTCGGCCACTGTCTCTTATACACATCTGACGCTGCCGACGACTAGTCGAGTGTAG
>NZ_CAUUGJ010000106.1:0-7920 GCF_963544685.1 uncultured Fretibacterium sp.
GGTGCGGACGTCCTCATAGAGGGGCTCGCCCAGGGAGCCGGGCTCCTTGCAGCGGTCCAGAACCGCGATGGCCTCGACGGTGGAGGGCAGCACGCGGAAGAAGTATTTCGGGGAGAAGGGACGGTACAGGTGCACCTCGACCACCCCGACCTTTTTGCCCCGTGCGTTCAGGTAGTCGACGGTCTCCTCGATGGCCTGGCAGACGGATCCCATCGCGACGATGACGTGCTTCGCGTCCGGCGCGCCGTAGTACGTGAAGGGGTGATAGCTGCGCCCCGTGAGCTTCTTGATCTCCTGCATGTAGCCCTCGACGACGTCGGGGATGTCCTCGTAGAAGGGCTGCGCGGCCTCCTTGGCCTGGAAGAAGATGTCCGGGTTCTGCGCCGTCCCCTTCTGGAAGGGGTTCTCGGGCCTCATGGCCCGCGAGCGGAACATGTCGATGGCGTCGTAGTCCACCAGCCCGGCGAGATCGTCGTAGTCGAGCGCGTCGATCTTCTGGATCTCGTGGGAGGTGCGGAAGCCGTCGAAGAAGTGCAGGAAGGGAACGCTCGTCCTGAGGGTCGAGAGGTGCGCGACGGCGGCCAGGTCCATGGTCTCCTGGACGCTCCCGGCGGCGAGCATCGCAAACCCCGTCATGCGCGCGGACATGACGTCGCTGTGGTCGCCGAAGATGGAGAGGGCGTGCCCCGCGATGGCCCGGGCCGAGACGTGGAAGACGCACGGCATCAGCTCTCCCGCGATCTTGAACATGTTGGGTATCATCAGCAGCAGCCCCTGGGACGCCGTGAACGTGGTGGCCAGCGCTCCCGCCGACAGGGCCCCGTGCACGGCGCCCGCGGCTCCCCCCTCGGACTGGAGCTCCGTGACCTTGACGGTCTGCCCGAAGATGTTTTTGCGCCCGTGAGCCGCCCACTCGTCGATCAGCTCGGGCATGGTCGACGACGGCGTGATGGGATAGATCGCCGCGACCTCGGAGAACGCGTAGGCGACGTGCGCCGCCGCCGCGTTTCCGTCCATAGTTTTCCAGTGCCTCTTTGCCATTTCTGAAACCCCTCCTCGAATACTTGCCCCGGGCGTCCCGGACAGTCCGGAAACCTCCCGGAAAAGAACCCCCACCCAACCAAAAACACGAAGAACACGAAACCTCCAAACGCAAAAAGCACAAAAAGTTTTCACAGATATCCTCTGCGAAAACGCCGATTCCGCGTTCGGTTTTTCATCGACATTCATTTTACTACAAGCCCGCTTTCTTTATATAAAAAGGCGCGTTCGAACTTTGCCGAAAATGCCTATATTGTTCGCGTCCGGCCGAAGAAGATTACGATTGCGCTGTTACGACGGTATAATAGCGGGGCGCTCCGCGCGAGGGGGCGGGGCGCTTGTTTTTGTCGTTGGGTTTGTTCCGTAACTCGGAAAGAAAGGGGTTTTGTCCATGTCGATACGGAAGAAAGGTCTTTTGAGGATTGTCGTCTGCCTCATCGCCGCCGTCCTGCTCCTTGCGGGGAACTCGGACGCTGCGACGTTCACGGTGACGACGAACGCGGACAGCGGGCCGGGCTCGCTGCGGCAGGCCGTCCTGGATGCGAACGCAACCGTCGATCTCGACGAAATTCAGGTCGACGCCGGGGTGGGGGTCATCACGCTCGCCTCGGAGGTGAACATCTCCTCCCCGCTCATGATAAGAGGCGGCGGCGCGACCGTGAAGGGGAACTCGACGCGCCTCTTCAGCGTCACGGGGGGGACGGTGGGGTTCGACCGAATCACCTTCACGGGCGGCAAGTCCTTCTCCGGAAACGGCGGAGCGGTGAATATCGAGGGGGACGCGAAGGCGGACTTCGCGAATTGCACGTTCTTCAACAACGATGCGGGCAGCCGCGGCGGCGCTGTGTGCGTGGCCGGAACCCGGCTTGACTCGACGACGTTCCTGAACTGCACGATCGCGGGCAACAGTGCCGAGCGAGGCGGGGGCGTCGCCGTTCTCCTTGGCGCCGTCAGTTTTGCAGGGTCCATCGTCACCGGCAACACGGAGCGAGGCGGGCTGGCGCAGGGCGCCGACGTCTACGCGGACTCCGGCGGGAGCGTCTTCAACAGCGGGCGCTACAACGTGATCGGACAGACGAACGCGCCGGCCTCCTTCGGCTCGGCCCAGGGCAACCACACCTCCGTCAGCTCGGCGGACGTGTTTTTCACCATCCCTCTGGCCCTCGTGTCCATGGATGGAGCGCGGGTGCTCAAGCTCTCCAGCCTGTCCGGAAACGTCGCGCGCGATCTGATCCCGGAGGGCTCCGCGGGCTTCCCCGACGTGGACGAGCGGGGGGCCAAGCGTCCCCAGCTCCTGGGGCTGGACGCGGGCGCGTTCGAGCTGAGTCCCATCCCCATAGCGAGCGTCGACCTCAAGGGGAGCCCCTACATCCAGCTGGGCACGACGGCGCCGTATACGGCCGGGGTTCATCCGGCCGACGCCACCCGGAACATCCGAGCCTACAAGGACGGGATCGAGTGGTCCGTCAGCGATGCAGGGGTCATCTCGGTTGACGCCTCCGGCGTCGTCTCGGCCCTGAGGACGGGCGACGCCATCCTCTACGCCAGGGCGCACGGCTGGGACGCCGCGGGCAACACGACCGTGTCCTCCACGGTCTCGCTCAAGATTCGCGTGGGCACCACGCCGCTTCCCGTCCCTGAGGTCACCGTCAAGGCCCTGAGCGGCGTCACCATGAAGACCAACACCACCCGGACGGTCAAGCCGGAAGTCGTTGTCAGCCTGGCGGGCGTCCCGGCGGAGATGGACTACAGGCTCACGGTCTCCTCCTCGAACCCCGGCGTCGCCTCCGCGGACGTGGCGGCTGACGGCAAATCGATCCTGATGGCGGCGAGGGCCTTGGGGACGAGCGAGATTACGGTAACCGCCTCGTCCAGGAACAGCGCGGGAACGGGCACCAGCGCCCCGGTGACCTTCACCCTCACGGTCTCGGACAAGAAGGGCTCCGGCAAGAAGGGCGGCGGCGGGTGCGACGCGGGATTCGGAGGAATGGCCTTGGCTCTTGCAGCCCTCTTCCTTTTGAGGAGAAAGGTATAGCCCTCTGAATAAATGCAGCTAGTCCCTTCAGGGGCGACGCGGGATTCGGCGGATTGACGCTGGCTCTCATTGGGGCGTTCCTGTTGAGGAGAAAAGCGTAGCCCTCTGATAAATGCAGCTGGTCCGTTAAGCAGGCGACCAGCTCTGGTAAAGCCCCTAAGCGATTCGCACAGCTCGTTCCTCGCTGGCTTTCTGCTTATCCGCGGGCTTCTGCCCGCGGATGCTGTGTCGGTCGCTTATGCCGAACGGCAACACAGTTGTTGCTGTTCGGCGCAGCAGGCGACCGCCTTCCACGAGGCGGCACGGCTTCGCCGCCCTGTCCGTCCTTGCTTTTGTCCTCACGCTCGTGTATACTGAGGGCACTTCGATAGAAATTGCCGAAGGAGTGGGCCTGTGCCCGCTCCTTTTTCTTTGGATTTTACTGTGTTTCGCAGGCGTCGCATCGCGCTGTGGAGAGGAGCGTGTGGCCTTTGGAGGGCGGGGGAACGATGTGTCGGATGGAGTCTCTGGAACGGCCCATCCGCGAGCTGGTCGAGCGTTTGGGGTACGAGTGCGTTCACGTCGGCGTCGGGACGGATTCCGCGCAGCGGAGGGTCCGTGTCCTCATCGATTCCCTGGGGGGGATCGCTGTTTCCGACTGCGAGACGGTGTCGCGGGCGGTCAATCGCTTCCTGGACGAGAACGACATCCCGGAGCTCGAGGGGCGCTACTATCTTGAGGTCAGTTCTCCGGGGGTGGAGCGTCCGCTCTTCACGCCGGAGCATTACGCGCGCTTTCGGGGACGGGAGGCGCGCATCCGCCTCACCGAGCCCATGGGGGGGCGCAAGGGCCTGACGGGGGAGATCCTGTCGGCGGACGAGGACTCGGTGGTCCTGTTCGTGCCCGACGAGGAGCGCGAGATCGCCGTCCCGTTCGGCAACATCAGGAGCGGCTCGCTGGTCTTCCGGGGGTTCGAACCGCAGGCCCCGAAAAAGCATAAGAAGGGCGGGAGGTCCGGATCCGACGGAGGACGCCGGACGGGCGAGGACAACGGGAAACATCGTGAGGAGGAACTTTAGATGCAGCTGGGGCGCGAGTTTGTGAGGGCTCTGAGCCAGATCGCCAAGGATCGCAATCTGTCTCAGGAGCTGATCGTATCGAGTCTTGAGGCGGCTCTGATCTCCGCCTACAAAAAATATCAGGGCGGCAACCAGGAGGCCGAGGTCCTCGTGGACTTCGAGACCGGCGATGTCGTGGTCAGCGAGCTGCGCACCGTCGTGGAGACGCTGGAGTCCCCCGACACGGAGATCACGCTCGAGGACGCCCGAAGGCTGGGATACGAGGACGCCGCGCTGGGCGACGTCCTGCGGCTGGAGAAGAACCCCGGCGACTTCGGGCGGATCGCCGCCCAGACCGCCCGCCAGGTGATCATTCAGCGCCTGAAGGACGCCGAGCGCCAGGTGATCTACGACGAGTTCTCCGACAAGGTCGGGGAGATGATGACCGGCGTGGTCTTCAAGTCGGAGAACGACCAGGTCCTGGTGCGCCTCAACGAGCGCACCGAGGCCATCCTGCCGCGCAAGGAGCGGATCCCCGGGGAGAAATACGTCCCCGGCGACTACATGAAGTTCTACGTCCTGGATGTCCGGCAGATGACGCGGGGCCCCAGGATCGTCGTATCCCGGACGCACCCGGGCCTTCTCAGGAAACTGATGGAGCTCGAGATCCCGGAGGTGCAGGACGGGGTGATCGAGATCCGCAACATCGTCCGGGAGGGGGGCGCGCGCGCCAAGGTGGCCCTGATGACTCTGGACGCCAACGTCGACCCGGTCGGGGCGTGCGTGGGCAATGCCGGGGCGAGGATCAAGGCGATCAGCAAGGAGCTGATGGGCGAGAAGATCGACGTCATCATCTGGAGCGGCGATCCCCTGGTGTACATCCGCAACGCCCTCTCGCCCGCCAAGGTCGCCAGGGTCGAGCCGGTGCTCGATCAGGAGCATGCGGTCCGGGCGTACGTCTATCCCGACCAGCTCTCCCTGGCCATCGGTAAGGCGGGGCAGAACGTCCGGCTGGCGGCGCGTCTGACGGGCTGGAAGATCGACATCGACGCCCTCGAGGTCGAGCGCATGCCGACGCTGCAGGACATCTTCCACGACATCGTGGAGGACGAGTAGCGTGAGCCAGCCGGGCCCGCGGCAGAAATCCCGGACCTGCGTCGGGTGCCGGGAGGAGTCGCCCAGGAGGGCCCTGATCCGCGTCGTCCGCTCCCCTGACGGCTCGGTCGTGGTGGACGAGCGCGGCAAACTCCCCGGTCGCGGCGCCTATCTCTGCGCGAGGCGGGAGTGCCTGGAGAGGGCGAGGAAGAGCGGCGCTCTCGCCCGTGCGCTCAGGACGGCGGTTCCCGAATCCTGCTACGCGGATCTGGAGCGCCGCATCGAGCAGGAGGGCACGGCGCACGCCGATCCGGAGGAGCGTCTGCACGAGATCTGCGCCCTGCTCGGGCTCTCCCGCAGGGCGGGGATGGTCCTCGTCGGCTCGGATAGTGTACAATCGCAGTGCGGCAGGGGCCCCCTGCTGCTCCTGACCGCGGAGGACTGTTCCGCGTCCGTGCTGGAGTTCGCTGACAGGTTGGCCTCGGCCGGCGCGCGGGCCCATACGCATATTCGCGCGCCCTTGAGCGTCGAGCGGCTGTCCCTGGCCCTGGGGACGGGGCGCGTACAGGTGATTGCCCTGCCGGGCCGGAGCGGCCTGGCGGATAGGATAAAGGTCTTGCTTGGGGAAGGGGGACGTGCCCTTGAACAACAGAATACGGGTTTATGAATTGGCGAAGATGCTGGGGAAGAGCAACAAGGACCTGATGAAGGTGCTGCAGGATCTGGGCGTCGAGGTGAAGACGCACATGAGCTCCATCGACGGCGAGACCGCTCAGCTGGTGGAGGACGCCCTGTCCTCTCCGGCGGGTGGGGCGAAGCCGGAGGCCGGGGCCGGCGGGGACGGGAGGAGGACGGTCGAGATCGGGGAACGGGCCACGATCAAGGCCGCGGCGGAGAAGATCGGGGTCTCCAGCGCGGAGGCGGTGAAGGCCCTGATGAAGGCCGGCCTGATGGTCCCCGCGACCGCGTCCGCCGACGCTAAGGTTCGGGAGGTCCTCTCGGGGGCCTTCGGGGTGGAGTTCGTCCTTCGGCCCGAGGAGAAGCCCGAGACCGAGGGGAAGGGGGAGGCCGGGAAGGGACCGAAGCGGGACGCGAAGCCCAAGCCCGCGGGGCAGCCGGCCGTCCTGACGGAGCGTCCTCCCATCGTCACGGTCATGGGGCACGTGGACCACGGGAAGACGACGCTGCTGGACCAGATCCGCCACGCCAACGTGACCGCGCAGGAGGCCGGGGGGATCACGCAGCATATCGGCGCCTACATCGTCACGCACGACAAGAAGCCGATCGTCTTCCTGGACACCCCCGGCCACGAGGCCTTTACGGCGATGCGCGCGCGGGGCGCGAGCGTGACGGACATCGTCATCCTGGTCGTGGCCGCCGACGACGGGGTCATGCCCCAGACGCGGGAGGCGATCGACCACGTGAAGGCGGCGAAGGTCCCGATCGTGGTGGCGGTGAACAAGGTGGACAAGCCCACGGCCAAGCCGGACCGCGTCCGCCAGCAGCTCTCGGACGTCGGCCTGGTCCCGGAGGAGTGGGGCGGCGATGTGGTGATGGTGGACGTCTCCGCCAAGACGGGCGACGGCATCCCCCAGCTTCTGGAGATGGTGCTCCTGGTCGCGGAGATGCAGGAGCTGAAGGGGAACCCCGGGGCGTCCCCTTCGGGCGTCGTCGTGGAGGCCCAGCTGGACAAGGGCAAGGGCCCCGTGGCGACCGTCATCGTGCAGCAGGGCACGCTGCAGCGCGGCGACATCGTCCTCTTCGGCTCGGCGTGGGGAAAGGTCAGGGCCCTGTTCGACTGGGCGGGCAAGCCGATCAAGAAGGCCGGCCCGAGCATCCCCGCGGAGATCCTGGGCCTGGACGAGGTCCCGCAGCCCGGGGAGACCTTCACCGTCGTGAAGAGCGAGCGGGAGGCGCGCAGCGCCCTGGCGGACAGCCGCGCCCGCGAGCGGGACGCGGGGGCCCCTTCGAAGCGGGCGTCCCTGGAGGACCTCTACGCCCAGATGCAGGCGGGGCAGATCCCGCAGCTCAGCCTTGTGGTGAAGTGCGACGTGCAGGGATCCCTGGAGGCCCTGGCCGCCTCCCTCGAGAAGCTGGCGACCAACGAAGTGGGGGTCACCATCGTGCACCGGGGCGTCGGGCGCATCGCGGAGTCCGACGTGATGCTGGCCTCGACCTCCAACGCGGTCATCATCGGCTTCAACGTCCGACCGGACGCCAACGCCAGGCGGGCCGCCGAGGTGAGCGGGGTGGAGATCCGGACCTACAACATCATCTACGACGTCATTGACGACGTCAAGGCCGCGATGAGCGGGCTCCTGAAGCCCAACCTCAGGGAGGAGCGTCTGGGCGAGGTGGAGATCCGGGAGATCTTCAAGATCCCGAAGGCGGGCAAGATCGCCGGCTGCCACGTCATGCAGGGGCTGGTCCGCCGCAACGCGCGGGTGCGCGTCGTGCGCGCGGGGATCGTCATCTGGGACGGCGGCATCGCCACGCTCCGCCACTTCAAGGACGAGGCCCGCGAGGTCAAGGCGGGGTTCGACTGCGGCATCGCGCTCGAGGGGTTCCAGGACTTCGAGGTCGGCGACGTCCTGGAGGTCTACGAGGTCGTCGAGGAGAAACGTAGTCTGTAAACCGAACGGGGCGGCGGGATCGGAAGGAATAAAGGGGTGAAGGGGTTTGGGGACGTTTCGCATGGCGCGAATCAACAAG
>NZ_CAUUGJ010000107.1:0-7874 GCF_963544685.1 uncultured Fretibacterium sp.
GGCTCTACGGCCAGCAAGGCTGTGGTGATGAATGACGGCAAGGACGAGATTCTGGCCCGCAAGCTCATGCCCAGCGGGTGGAACGGCCGGGAGACCGCGGAGACGCTTCTTGCCTGGCTGCTCTCCCTGGGCTGTGCGAGGGAGGAGCTTCGCATCACGGCCACCGGCTATGGGCGCGTCTCCGTCCCCTATGCCGACGACACGCTGACGGAGATCACCTGCCACGGCAAGGGGGCCTGTTTCCTCGGCGGCGAGGACCTCACCGTCATCGATATCGGAGGCCAGGACACCAAGGTGATCCTCGTCCGGGGCGGCCGCGTCGCGGACTTCATCATGAACGACAAGTGCTCCGCCGGGACGGGCAAGTTTCTGGAGATCATGGCCAACCGGATGGGGGTTACCCTGCCGGAGCTGTTCGAGCTGGCGGAGCGCGGACGGGAGATCACGATCTCCTCGATGTGCACGGTCTTCGCCGAGTCCGAGATCGTCAGCCTGATGGGTCTGGGCACGCCGAGGGAGGACATCGCCTGCGGCGCCGTCCGCTCCGTCGTCTCCAAGGTCGCGGTGCAGGCGGCGCGCAAGGTCGCGGCCGACGCCTACTTCCTCACCGGGGGGTTCTGCGACAGCGCCATGGTGCTGAACAAGCTGTCCAAGGCCCTGCACGCTCCGGTGCGCACGCACCCGGACGCCCGGTTTGCGGGCGCCATCGGAGCCGCCCTGCTGGGCAAATGAACCTGTTCGAGGAGCTGGAGGAGCAGCGCCGCGAGGCCTACGTTCGCGCCGTGCTGCGGGCCTCCGGGACGGACGACGTCGTGGGCGTCATCGGAGGCCGCGTTCCGCTGGAGCTTCTGCACGCGCTGGACCTCATGGTCCTCCCCGTGTACGGCGTGGATGGGGAGATTCTGAAGTATTCCCGTGAAGAGGGCCTGTGTCCCGTCGTCGACGCCACCCTGACCTACGCCAGGACGGACCGGTGCCCGCTGATCCACAGCTCCCGCCTGATCGTCGTGGACGACGGCTGCCCGATCATGGCCCGCGAGGTGTGCGGCCTGGCGGTCCTTTATCAGGACGCTGACGAGCGAGGGCGCATCGAGCGCATGGCCGCGGAGAGCGGAGTCCAGGTTCTGCGGTTCTTCGACGGTGCGGCCGGCGACCCGGACCGCATGAAGTTCTGCTGACGGGCGGGAGAGGACGGGGAGGATGAAGGGAGGCTTTGCCATGAATAGAATGGCAGCGACGGGCATGTTTCTGGCCCTTGTGCTTTTGGGGACTTTGCAAGGCGGAAGCAGTTTCGCGGCCGATGTCGTAAAGGACGGCGCGTCGGGGGATAAGATGCCGCAGGCCGTGGCGGCGGAAAAAGCGGAAAAGGAAACGGTAAGTGCCTGTCCCGTGAACAGGCGGGATCCCGAGGCCGAGGTCAAGGTCCCTGCCGTCCCCAAAAACAAGGTGTTCGTTACGCCGCAGTGGGTCAAAAGCGTTATGGACGGAAAACAACCGGAGTCGAAGCATTACGTCATGCTCGAAGTATCCTGGGGAGATGAGGCGGCGAGCCCGGATTACCTGAGGGAACACCCTGTGGGCGCCATTCACATGAACACGGACTGGATCGAGGAAGGGCCCGTATGGAACATCAGGACGCCGCAGGAGATCGAGGATGTCTTGACGCGGCTGGGGATCACGAAGGACAGCACCGTTATCCTCTATTCTCTCGATGCCGCCGCCCCACGGGTTGCGTGGGTCTGCCTGTGGGCAGGGGTGGAGAACGTCAAAATAATGGACGGAGGCTTAAGGGCGTGGAAGAACAGCGGATACCGCACCGAGAGCAAGTCCAATAGGGCGACGGCGGTCCGGAGCTTTGGGGCCAAGGTTCCCGTGCATCCGGAATACAATTTGACCCTGGAACAAGCGGCCCGCAAACTTGCGGAGGACCCGAACTTCAGGCTCGTGAGCATAAGGAGCAGGGAGGAGTTCGAGGGAAAAACCAGCGGATACAAGTACATCAACAAAGCGGGAGAGCCCAAGGGAGCCGTGTGGGGAAAACTGGGGAAAGACGCCTACTCCATAGACGACTACGTGCATGAGGACGGGACCTTCATCACGTTGGCCGAGGCCAAGAAAATGTGGGAGGGGCACGGTTTTACGTTGGATAACAAGCTGTCGTTCTACTGCGGGACGGGTTGGGGCGCGGCCATCCCCTGGTTGATCCTGTATGAAAATGGGATCGGGTCGTCCGTGTACGACGGAGGGTGGAACGAGTGGCAGATGCATCCTGAACTTCCGGTCCAGGTGGGAGATCCTCTCTCGGGCAAGGTGGAGTACACCACCGTAGAGGAACTTCCGAACGACAAAGCGGTACAGTAAGAGGACCATGAGGGAACAGGGGGAGGCTGCGCCAGGAAGAGGTATTTCCCCGGCCGGACGTGAAGCTCCCTTTTCCCCCAAGCAGGAGGTTTTTCGTACCTCCTCTTGTCGTGTCGTGCGTGTGCCCCCTTTCTTCGGGGGCTGTTGGCGGCGCGTTCGCGCCGTTGGGATGATCGTATCTATTTTTCAGGGAGAGTGGTCAGTGATGAGAAAGTGGAACAGGTCTTTGTTTGCGGTATTGTTCGTGCTGTGCCTTGCGGTGTCGGCGCAGGCGTCCTTCTTCGGTCCGAGTATCGACGCCGTCGATCAGGCCTACGTGAAGGAGAAGGTTGGACAGCCGGGGTTCGTGTTGGTGGACGTCCGCACGGAGGATATCTATAACGGCAAGTCGCCGCGCGAGGGAATCCCCGGCGGGCACATCGCCGGGGCCGTCAACTTCCCCCTGGCGAACCTGAAGACGGAGGGGGCCGCGGAGGCCCTGGAGAAGGCCGGAATCGTCAAGGACGCCGAGATCATCGTCTACTGCAACAGCGGAAAGCAGAGCAGCCAGTTCGCCGAGGCGCTGGTGAATGATTTCGGTTTCGATGCCGCCAAGGTGAAGAACTACAAGGGGAGCATCATCGATTGGAGCAAGGATCCGGCCAACAAGCTGGAGCCGGAAGGCCACGAGTAGCCTGATTGCAGAAGCGGGGGATGGGGGCCACCCACCCCCTGCACTGTCTTTTGCAGGCGATCGCCGCAAGGAGGGGATGGGGTATGCCCGGTTTCTTGAAGAGTACGAGAAAGATGGCGTTTACGATGCTCGCGGTCTGTCTTGCCTTCGTCTCCCCGGCAGATGCGCGGGTGTATCGCGTCAACGGTTCGGCCGCCGCGGGCGGGGACGGAGGGAGCTGGTCGGCCCCGCTGGACGAGGCCGGCTTCGCCGCGGCGTTGAGCGGGGCTGCGTCGGGGGACGAGTTCTGGATTGCGAAGGGCGTCTACCGACCGGCAATCCCGGCATCGGCGGACGGCGTCACGTCCGAGGAACAGG
This sequence comes from uncultured Fretibacterium sp., assembly GCF_963544685.1. NCBI lineage: Bacteria > Thermotogati > Synergistota > Synergistia > Synergistales > Aminobacteriaceae > Fretibacterium > uncultured Fretibacterium sp. The sequence goes on from NZ_CAUUGJ010000107.1 coordinate 3,392, forward strand.
GGAAGTCCTTCACGCTCGGGGACGGCGTGGCCCTCTACGGCGGATTCGCGGGGAGCGAGACGGCGCGGGAGCAGCGTGACCCCGACAAGTATTGCGTCGTGCTGACCGGGGACCTAGGGTTGGACGACGTCCGGGACGCGCGGGGCGTCACCCTCAGCGCGGACGTGATCCGGGGAACGAACAGCAAGAGCGTCCTGAAGGGCGCGAAGGTGAAGGGGGTCCGGCTGGACGGGATCGCGGTTTCGGGCGGGGATCAGGGGGTGGGAGCCGGATTGAGCCTCAACAGAAGCGATGTCGTGATCCAAAACTGTCTGTTTCAGGGGAATCGCGCCGTAACCTTTGGAGGGGGCATCAATGCCGTGGCCGCCTCTCTGGATGTCCGTTTCAGCCGTTTTCTGGGGAACCGGGGCGGCCCGAACAGCCACGGAGGAGCTGTCAACAGCATCCTGAGCAACCTCAGTCTCGTCGGTTGCCGTTTTGAGGGCAATGCGACCGGCGCGGATAAGCCGGGGAACAAGGCGGGCAACGGGGGTGCGGTCCAGTTCAGCGACAAGAAGGGGGGCGGAAGAACTCTGTTTGTCGAGGGATGCCGCTTCATCGACAACGCTGCGGGCGCTGGAGGCGGAGGGCTCTACGTTCAGAACGCCGGTACGGACGTGACGGTGCGCGGCTCCATCTTCAAGGGGAATCAAGCGGCCCACAACGGCGGCGCGGCGCGCTTCTCCACCTCGACCAACATCCTGGTCGAGAACTGCCGCTTCGCGGACAACTCCACGGTGATCGAGGGCGGCGCCATCTACAACTCGGACGTCGGCAGCGGGGACCGGGGTATGACGATCCGGTCCTGCACCTTCTCCGGGAACAGGACTCATGCTGACGCGCACATTACTAATGCCGACAAGGGGTCGGGAGGGGCGGTCTACAACGGCGTCTCCAGCCCGACCCTCGTCAACTGCACCTTCACGGGCAACGAGGCGAAGTATGGCGGGGCGCTCTTCAACCGCACGGGCAGCTACCCGCTCCTCCTCAACTGCACCTTCCTTGGAAACAAGGCCGTCCCTCAGCAGGGACAGGGCGGTGAGGGCAGCTCCGTCTACAACACTGGATGCTCAGAGGGCTTCTGCAAGCCGGGGGGTGGGCGCATCGTCGCCTTCAACAGCATTTTCTGGGACGACGGGGTGGCTGAGATCGTCAGTAACGGCGACTCCGGCCCGACGGCGGCGTGTTCGAGATCGGGGGGGAGCGCCTGGAGCGGATGACCCCGAAGGGGGCCCTCGACCGGGGGATCACGGCGGTGTATCAGGACCTGGGGCTGGTCGAGGGGTTTGACGCGGCGTCGAACATCTTTCTGGGCGTGGAGCCCTTGGCGTTCGGGCTTTTCGTGAACCGCCGCCGGATGCACCGGGAGGCCGCCGACTTGCTCGGGAGCCTGGGGGTCGTCCTTCCCTCCACGAGGGCGCGGGCCTCCTCCCTCTCCGGGGGGCAGCGTCAGTCCCTGGCCGTCGCCCGTGCTTTGGTCCGGAGTACGAATACGGGCGGCTTGGGGCTCATCGCGTTCGATGAGCCCACTGCGGCCCTGGGGGTGCGGGAGAGCGGGCATATCCTGGCGCTGATGGATGGGCTTCGCCGTAAAAATTTTGCCGTCCTCTGCATCTCGCACAACATCCCTCAGGTCCTGGAACTGGCGGACCGCATCTGCATCCTGCGGGGCGGCGCAGCGGTTTGGCTGGGACGCAGGGGGGAGACGTCCGTCGAGGAGGTCGTGGCCAGGATGTCGGGGGTGAACCCCCATGCCTAGGACGAGCCAACCCTTTTGGGTGGGGCTGGCCCTGTTGGGCTTTGCCGCCCTCTTCTCTTTCCTGTCGCCCCACTTCTGGAGCCTCGGGAACCTGCGCAGCATCGCGGAGCAGAGCAGCATCAACCTCATCGCCGCCGTCGGCATGACCTTCGTCGTGGCCTCCGCCGGGATAGACCTCTCCTCGGGGGCCGTCGTGGCCCTGTCCGGGGTCGTGATGGCCCTGTCCCTCAGGGAGAGGTGGGGGGTGGGCGTCACTATCGGGCTGGGGCTCGGGACGGGCGCTCTGATCGGACTCGCGAACGCTTTGCTTGTGGTTCGGGCGAGAATAACGCCCTTCATGGCGACCCTGACGACGATGAACCTCATCGCCGGCGCAACTCTTATTCTGACGCAGGGCATCCCCATCTATGGCTTCTCGGCCCGTTTTGCCTGGTTGGGCCGCGGGAGCGTCGCCGGTGTTCCCGTTTCAGCCGCTGCGGCGGCTGCATTCACCGTCATCGGTGCGCTTGCCCTGCGGACGCGGCTTGGGGTCTACGCCCTCGCCCTGGGGGGCAACGAGGAGGCGCTGAGGCGCAGCGGGGTCCCCGCGGATCTCTACAAGGGGGCCCTTTACGTGTTCTCCGGCATCTGCGCCTCGGCCGCGTCGGTCATCATGACCGCGAAGCTGAACAGCGCCGAGCCCCTGGCCGGAACGATGATGGAGATGAATGCGATCGCCACCGTGGTGTTGGGCGGAACGCGCCTTCAGGGTGGATTTGCCTCCATAACGGGGACCCTGCTGGCGGGACTGCTGCTGGGGGTCATTCGGAACGGCCTCGTGCTGATCGGAGTGTCGTCGTACTATCAGCAGTTCGTGACGGGAGCGATTCTCCTGACGGCGGTCCTCTTCTCCGAGGGGAAACGATAGCTCGGAGCGTTTCGTGGATCGCTTTTTCATAGCTTTTGGGTAGATTGTTTCAGAAGAGCTTTGTTCAAACTTTTTGAAGGAGGAATCGGTGTTATGGGAGCTTCACGTTTTGTCTCGATGGGTTGGGCGCTTCTGGCGGCGCTGTGTCTTGCGGTCGTCCCGGCGGCGGCCGGGGAGAATCCGATGGTGGGGGATTCGATACGGAAGGTCGAGTCGCAGCTGGGCGACCTCTCGTCGCTCCCCAGGGGGAAGAGGCTTGGGGTGCTGGTCATCACGCTCGCCAACCCGTACTGGACGGAGATGAGAAACCGATACGGGGAGTGGGGGGCGGAGATGGGGATCGACGTCGAAGTGCTGGCGGCCCCGACCGAGGGGGACCTCAAGTCTCAGTTGGATACCCTGGAAACGATGGTTGCCAAGGGCTACGACGCGATCGTCGTAACCCCGATGGACCCGTTCAACCTCATCCCGGGCGTCCTGAAGGCCAACGAGAAGGGGGTCCCCATCCTCTGCTCCGGCCCCGCGATCGACGCGCAGGCGCTGAAGGACTCGGGCGGGCGTTTGAACGGCTGGATCAGCGCCGCGTTTGCGGACCAGGGGCGGCTGGCCGCGGAGGATATGGTGAAGAGGCTGGGAGCCGAGGGAGGAGAGGTTGCCGTCATCGAGGGCATCCCCGGCGCCGGACAAAGCGAGGCGCGTAAGAAGGGGGCCCTGGGAGTCCTCGAGGCGAGTCCGAATGTCCGCGTCGTCTCGGTCCAGCCCGGACGGTGGGACCGCAACCTGGCCTTCGATATCGCAACCGACCTGATCCGGGCCCATCCCGATCTGAAGGGAATCTACTGCGCCAACGACGTGATGGCCCTGGCGGCGGCGGATGCGCTGGCTGCGGCCGGGAAACAGGACGGGGTCCTGATCTACGGAACGGACTTCATCCCGGAGGCACGCACCGCGATTCGTGAGGGAAAGCTGGCGGGGTCGACGACGTTCTCCCAGGCCGCCTGGACGCGGGGAGCGGTCGTCTTCGCCCTCAAGCTCGCCGAGGGCGCCGGGGACCTTCCCGAGCGTCTGGACATCCCCATCATGTTGGCGACGCCCGAGAACATCCGGGAGTTCGAGGGATGGAAATAAGAAGGATGGAGGTGAGCGGCAGCTCCGCCGCCCGAGCGGTCGGGAAGGTCGGTATCCTGCTTGCCGACTCGGCGAATCCGTTCTGGCGCAGCAAGGTCGAGGAGTACCTTCGGCAGGCCCCGGATTGGGGGTTCGAGATCGTGTTTCGGGAGGGGCGCGACCCCCGCGACCCCGAGCATCAGGCGGAGGCGCTGCGGGCCATGTACAGCGAGGGGTGCGACGCCCTGATTCTCAACCCCCTGACGTCGGACAACCTCGTGCCGGCGCTCGGGGATGCCCCGGTCCCGATCCTCGACGTCGGTCCCAAGTGCGACCCGGTCCTTGTGCGGGACATCGCTCGATATCATCCCATCCGGGTTGCCGATTTCGAGGAGCAGGGGGTCCTCGCCGCGGAGGCCGTCCTGTCGGGGCTGTCCTCCCCCGGAGAGGGCTGGGCGATTCTGATCGCCGGGTTCTGCGGAGCCCGGCAGTCCGACGGGCGCTGCCGGGGCGCACTGAGGACCCTTCGCCGGGTTTTTCCGGCGGAACGCATCCTGACCGTCCATGCGGATTTCGACCGGGGCTCTGCCCGGTCCGCCCTGCGCGTTCTCGCAGGGCGGCTCGATGTCCGCGCCGTGTTCTGCGCCAACGACCTCATGGCCCTGGGCGCT
>NZ_CAUUGJ010000108.1:0-7591 GCF_963544685.1 uncultured Fretibacterium sp.
AGATGTAGCTCCGTCTCGTGGGCTCGGAGATGTGTATAAGAGACAGGGGACATAGCGCTTCTTTCTTTATGAAGATGATTCCCGAGGTGGGGATGGAAACATGGTTTACCTCATCGTGTTTTCTGAAAATCTTTCTGGATTTAGGTATTAAATAAACCATCAATTATTGAAATTTTATCTGAAGAGTTTTAAGCTTGGCTCAGTGTTGGCGGAGAGGAGATCTGTTGGGGGAGGTGTATTCACTGTGGGGTTTATCGATGCGTTGTACGCTTTGGGGCGGAGGGAGTTGGAGCGGTCGGGAAGTGGGGAGTTCGCGGATGTCGACAGTTTTTGCCAGATGCCGATGGATTTGATCGAGTCCAACGAAGAATCGGCACGGCGGCTGCCGGGAAAGGAGCTCCAGGTTTGGCTGGATGTCCCGGATCCCAGGGCAGAGTGCCTCGATGTGAGGGGGATCCGAAAGATCGAGATCGCGGATTTCTGGGGCGGAGAGGGCGATGATCGGGAGAAGAAGCGCCGCTACCTCTATCGGGATCCTGTAAGCCCGGCTGCGGCGTGGCGGTATTCGCCGCTCTACAAGCTGGGCAAGGGGGTAGTTGACGGCCCAAAAGCCCTGATGGGGAGTGGAAATTGGAGGAACGACAAGGATTCACGTTTTTTCAAACTCCACAAATCGACGTTGCGGGCCTTCGAGGAGCAGGGCGTTTTCTCGCCGGGCAGCGTGGACCGTATCATGGACGCCCTGGTAGAGAAGATAGATAGATTATCGGAGCTCTGGTCGGACAGAAAGAGGTCCTATCTCCTGATTTTCGGCGCGTCCGATACGGAACGTTTTTATTACCCTGTGGATACCCCGGCCTTTCTCGCCTATTTTCGTTCCTGTTTTGCCAGTGTTTCTGAACCTGAGATCAAAACAAAAAATACACAAGCCCGGAAAAGTAAATCTGTCCCATGCGGGATCTGCCACAACCTGACGACGAGCCCCGTCAATTTTGATAAGATATTTACTTTTGCGACGTTCGACAAAAAGAGCTTTCTGCCGGGGGTGGAGGGCAGCGAAGCCTCGAAGGCCAAGGTCTTTCCTCTCTGCGGCGACTGCTATCGTCTTCTCTCCGAGGGGCGCAACGTCGTGGAGGAGAAATTTCGGGATTTCCGAAGTGTTCCAAAAATCAAAAATCTTCAAGATATCAATATCTATGTCATCCCCGAGCTGTTGACTGGAACATATGACTTTGGAAATGTAGAAAGCAAAAGCCAGGACTTTATGAATATCGGTTTGCGACACGAAGAATTTTTGGCAAAAAACGCCTCTAAACATGGGGATGGACTGGTTTATCATTTTATTTTCTGGGAACCCAACAAGAAACAGCAGAGGATTCTTCTGATGGTGGAGGACGTTCCACCCTCCAGGTTGCGCCGTCTTGACGCGTTATGGAAAGAGGCGGTGTCCATGACAGGCGCGTTAAAGAAATCTTCCTGCGATGAAGACAACGCAACGGAAAAGGCCAAAAGGGCCGCCACACTTCCCCAGGCTATTCAAGTCATCATTGGGGTGCTGATTGGACTGAACGAAAAAAACAACAAAGATGCTGGTGTGTTGCGTGATCAATCGCTGGGCATGTTGGGCCGCCTTCTCAGCGGTAAACGAGTGGACCCTCAATGGGTAAAAAGACTGATTGTGTCCCGCCTGCCGGGGCTGTTCGCGGATTCTGAATGGGTAAGGTCGGACAAGGTTAAGATGGAGAAAACAGAGACGGATAGCCCCAAGCGAAGCAGGGTTGAGACGGTTCGGCGGTGGAATGCCATCGTGGACTTTCTGTATCGAGCTAACGAGCTAACGAGCTAACAAAAACGTTCAGTCCGTTCTCGGCGATGAGGAACGGCAAATCAGGGTAAAGGAGTGAGCGTCATGCGTCTGGATTTTTTTGAGGATTTTCAGGACCCTTATCTTCAAAAACCGGAGGGAAGGGGAATGTTTCTTGCCGGTCTGGTCCTGGGGATGATCGCGCGCGGGCAGGTGGGGAAGGGAGTGGCTATCGATGCCTCTCCCATGTACAAGCAGCTGCACTTTGGACGGATGCAGCGGCGGGATCTCCTGCGTCTGATGGCGCGTGTGCCTGAACTGACGCAGAGATACGAGAACATTTCTGCCTCTTTGGCGGGGATGATCGAGTCCCTCTGCGCCGAGGCGGGGAAGCTGCTGATGGAGGGGGAGCCGCAAGAGCTCGGGGTGGAGGGCAACTTCGCCTTTTCCGTCGCCTTTCTGAACGCACCGGACTATTTCTTCGGCAGGATTTTTAAGAAGCAGGCGGAGGAAGAGGGTATGGGGCAGCATTTGGAATCGGGAGAGGAGGAAAATTAGAATGTCGTTCGAGCAGCGACGTGAGTTGTTGTTTGTCTACAGCGTGAAGGATGCCAATCCAAACGGAGACCCCCTTGATAACAATTCCCCCCGTGTCGATGAGGACAGCGGCCAGATTCTGGTCTCGGATGTCCGTGTCAAGAGGACGGCTCGGGATCAATGGCTGAGGGAGGGACGGGAGGTCTTCGTCGATGGGGAGATTAAGACCCTCAAGAGCCGCGTGGATGAGTTGAAAGACAAATTTGGAGTGGGTAAGGGACAGGATGCGCTTTCTCATTGCCTTGATGTCCGGCTGTTTGGGGTGACTTGCGCTTCTGGTGATGAGAGTGATGCGGAAGAAAGCGGTGCCCAAAAAAAGAAGGGAAAAAAAGAAAAAAACTCTTTTGCCTGGACGGGCCCCGTGCAGTTCAAGTGGGGCCGTTCGCTTCACCGCGCTGCGGTCAAGACCGTCCAGGGGACGGCTGCCTTTGCCAAGAATGAGAGCAGTATGCAACGCTCTATCCGTTATGAGTACATCGTCCCTTTTGTCCTTATAGCGGATTATGCGATTGCCAACCAGTATGCTTCCCTGACGACGGGTGCGACCGACGAGGATCTCGACGCTCTCTTCTCGGCTCTCTGGAAGGGGACCGCCAACCTGATCACCCGCAGCAAGGTGGGGCATATGCCGCGCTTTCTGCTGGAGGTGCGTTATGTAAAAGGCTTTGACGGCATTATTGGGGCGATGGACGAGAAGGTCAGGCTTCTGGGGGCGGACGGGCATATCCTGGGTGCCGACGAGCAACGTGCTCTTCGTTCCTGCGACGAGGTGTTCTTTGACATTACAATGCTGTCCTCCGCCCTGGCCCGGGTCTCCCAGGATGTGGAGCGGGTGAGAATCCTGCATGATTCGGCCTTGAGGGTCAAGGGCATGGAGGAATTGAAGGGCGCTGTTGGAGGAAAGCTGGCGCTGGAAGAGAGGTGAGCCTCAAATGGCCGTCATGTTCGATTGTTCGTCCGACATGGCCCTGTTCCGCAAACCCTACACGACGACCTCCTCGGTCTCCTTCGCGTTCCCGCCGCCTTCGGCTATAGCGGGCCTTGTCTCCGCGATCATCGGCCTGGACAATGGGGCTTCGGGAAACGCTTCCCGGGCGGATTACTGGGGGGAGCTTGTGGGAACCCGTGTCGCCGTCGCCCTTCTCGGGCCGACGCGCTGGCTGAGGGCGGCTGTCAATTTCTGGAATGTCAAAGAGCCCCAAAAAAATCTCCATATTCAAATTAAGCATCAGTTCGTGTCCTCGCCCCGCTACCGCGTCTATGTGTCGGGCGGGATCGAGGCGCGTTTGCGTGGGTATCTGGAGAGGGGGAGCTTCGTCTATACTCCTTGTTTGGGTGTGGCCTACGCCCTTGCGCAGATAGACTATATTGGCTTCTGCGATCCCCGGCCCGTCGAAGAGGGGGAGGTGCGGGTCAATACGGTGATTCCCTGGACGAAGGAAGGAATGGAGCTGAACCTGGCCGAATCGGGAGGGGTGTTCAGTGAACGGGTTCCCTTCAGGCTGACGACGGAGCGGGCACTGGCGGAAAGCATCAAGGTCGTGTACGCCGCCGATGCGGCTCGTCCGCTGTGTCTGCGCAGAAGGGGGGGGCTGCATGTCACGCGATGTGCCGCGCGAGGCGTGGAGGACATTGTTGCGTGGTTCCCTGAGTGGTGACCTGAAGAGCCATCCCGAAAAACGCCTGATCGACCATCTTCTGGAAACGGCGGAGCTGTCCCGGCAGATTGTCGAGTTTCATGGGCTGGAGGATATCGCTTTCGACGTCGAGGCCGCGGCCCTGACCCATGATTTGAAGAAAGCGGATAACAGGTTTCAACAGTATCTTGAAGATATAGTAGCCAAGAAGAAGGGGAAAAGAGTGGAGCATGCCTTCCCATCTGCTTTCTTCACGATGTCCCTGTTCCAGAAACTGGGATTCGAACCGTTCGAAGCTTTCTTCTGCGTGGAGGCGGTACGACGTCATCATACAAGAATCGAGGATTGGGGGACGCTTTCTAACTTCTGGGTAGAATTCCTTGAAGATCAACAAGTTTTGGAAAAATACGTCAACATAAATGCTCTGATCCATGAATGGGCCTATGCTTTGGACGAAGCGTTTGTCGAGTCGTTCATCGATTCTATTGGAAATCGTTACTCCGGGAAATATCCCTTTCCCGATTATTGGCTGAAGCTGCGCAGCGTCCTCTCGGTTCTGGTCGCCGGGGATCGCCTGGACGCCATCAACGTGAAAGCTATGGGCCTTCAGCCCCTGCCCGATTTCACTCCCTATTCTTTTCCCAGCGTCGCCGGGGTGTCGGAGCGCAGACGGGTAACGGATGCCTGGCGCTCGGAGGTCGCGGAAAGCTGCCTGCGCAGCGTCGCGGAAATTCACTCTCCCGGCCTCTTCACCCTGACCCTGCCGACCGGGGCGGGCAAGACCAACATCGGGCTCAGGACGGCCCATACGCTGGCAAAAAATCTGGGGTACTCCACGATTGTCTACGCCCTGCCCTTCATCAGCATCGTGGAGCAGAACGCGGAGTTTGCCAAAAAGGTCTTTGGCGTCGAATCCGTCCAGGAGGATCACAGCCTGATGCTCTCCGGACTGGACGATGAGGATGAAGCGGAGAATGAGGCGCCGGAGTATGACGTCCCCGGAAAGGAAGCGGACAGGACGATGGCCTGGCGGCGGTCGATGCGGCTTTTCCGGTATTGGGGATCCCCGGTGATCGTTACGACGATGGTTCAGCTCTGGAACACGATCTTCAATCCCAAGGCCGGGGCGACGATCGATTTCCATCGGCTCCGCAGCGCGGTTGTGCTGATGGATGAGCCCCAGGGCATCGACTGCCACCTCTGGCCGGAGCTGGGGAAGGTCCTGTCGTTTATTCATGAACGCTGGGGAACCGTCTTTATCCTGATGACGGCCACGCAGCCCAGGATTTTCGAGGGGAAGGAGCTGGCTCCGCGCGTTTGTTTCCCCTTCAGCCGGCATCGCTATCGTTTTGTCGAGGGGAAACATCTTTTGAGCGATTTACCCGGGCTTTTAAGGGAACACATCCCTGCGTTTTCGGAGTCGTCCGGGATGTTGGTGTTCAATACACGCGGTTCGGCCAGAGCGGCTTATGAGCTGCTTAAACCGCTTTTTGGCGATGCGCCGGTCTTCATGCTCAGTCGCTGGATGACGCCGCGGCACCGCAGAGAGACGCTGGACCGCATCAAGGACCTGGAGCGGAAGGGGGAAACGCATTACCTCATCGCCACTCAGGTGGTGGAGGCTGGGGTCGATCTGGATTTCAACTGGGTATTTCGCGATCTCGCACCGCTGGACAGCCTGATTCAGGTTGCAGGACGGTGCAATCGCAGTGGAGAGCGGGAGGACGGGTTTGTGCTGATCACGGCCTTGCAGAACGAGAACGGCCGCTCTTTTGCGGGGCCGATCTATGATGATGTATTGATGGACCATACCCGCCTGTTGCTGGAGAAGTCTCCGGAGTTTGACGAAGGGGATGTCCCGGACATCGTGGCCCGTTATTACGAAAAAATTTCAAATTCCATCGAACCTAAAGCCTTATGGAAAAACATTGAAACGGGAAACTGGGGCAATTACATCCCCTTGTTTAAGGAAATGGATTTTGACGTCCCCGTCTACGTCGATCACGACGGCGATCTGGATGACCTCCTGAATACGTTGATGACCCTGGATAGAACGCTTGACAACAGGGAACGGCTGAAAGCCCTGAACAACCGTCTGCAGCAGTATGCGATCGGGGTGAAAAAAGGGCTGCTGGGGGAGTGGCTGGATCGAGTCGGAAATTTCGTCGTTGATGATTCGCAGGGTCCTGTGGAACAGTATGGAGATTACTGTGTGATTCGACGCTCCGGCATTGGCGAGGGGCCCGACAGCCCATACCATCCTGAGGCTGGCTTCTCTCCTTGCCGTCAAAGTGCTGGATTGGACGATTGGTGAGAATTGGCCATGGCTTTTTCCGAGGATGCACGCATCGGCGGAACCCTGGTCTGGTACTGGAGCATCTGTGCCCGACAGGTCTGGCTCATGGGACGAGGAATCGAACCGGAGCCCAAAGACGAATCCCTCGCCCTCGGCCGCCTGATCGACCGGAACAGCTACGCCCGGGAGCGGCATCAGGTGGCGTTCGGGGACAACAAATTCGACTTCGTTCAGGGCGCGGATGGCGATCTGGTGGTCTGCGAGGTCAAGAAGAGCAGCCGTGCGGAGCGATCGGCGCGGCTGCAGCTTGCCCATTACCTCTACGATCTTCGAAAGGCCGGGATCGAGGCCCGGGGGATCCTGATGTTCCCCACCGAGAAGAAGCGCGTCGAGGTTGTCCTGACGGACGAGCTCGCAGCGGAACTGGACTCCGTCTATGCCGGGATCGAGGAGCTGGTTCGAAAGGACGCTCCGCCTGCGGCGGAGTCCTGCAAATACTGTGGCAAGTGTGCCTATGCCGAGTATTGCTGGGGATAGGGCGTTTGGGCGGGGAGGAAGGACACGATGGGCAAGACCCTGTATCTCTTGAGTTCCGGGGCACTGCGGCGCAAGGACAATACGCTTTTTGTGGAGCGGTCGGGCGAGCCGGGGCAAAAGCCGCGCTTCCTGCCCGTGGAGACGACGGACGAGATCATGGTGATGGGCGATCTGGAGCTCAACAAGAGCCTTTTGGAGTTTCTGACGCAGAAGCGGATCATCCTCCATTTCTTCAACTATCACGGTTATTATGCCGGGACCTACTATCCGCGCGAACACATGAATTCCGGGGCCGTGCTTTTGGCCCAGGCGGCGCACTATATGGATGGAGTCAAGCGTCACGCGCTCGCCTCGGCCCTCATCGTCGGCGCGATTCGGAACATGCGCCGGGTGGTGGGGTACTACCAGCGCCGGGCCTCGCTGGATGTCCAGGACATTCTGGAGGACCTGGAGCGTTTCGAGGACCTGGCGCCGCAAAGCGAGGACGTCCCCGGCCTGATGGGAATCGAGGGTAACGCCCGGAATCGGTATTATCAGTTCTTCGATAGGCTGGTTCAGGACGAGGCGTTCAAGATGCAGGAGCGGACGCGCCGCCCACCGACCAACCGCATGAATGCGCTCATCAGTTTTTTGAACTCCATGTGCTACATTCTGGCACTTTCGCAGATCTACAGGACGCACCTGGACCCGCGCATCGGCTTTCTGCACGAGACGAACTTC
>NZ_CAUUGJ010000109.1:0-7560 GCF_963544685.1 uncultured Fretibacterium sp.
CGGGACGCTCAAGACCCAGATCGAGGAAGGGGCCGTCTGCGACATCTTCATCTCCGCATCGCAGAAGCAGATGAACCAGCTGGACATCGCGTCCGACAAGAACGAGAAGAAGCTGGATTTCGTCCTCGAGGGCACGCGCGTCAACCTGCTGGAGAACCGCGTGGTGCTGGTCGTCCCCAAGGGCAACCCCGCCGGCGTGAAGGACTTCAAGGACGTGGGGACGGATGCGGTGCGTCTGGTGGCGCTGGGGAACGACGATGTCCCCGTCGGGCAGTATTCGCGCGAGATCTTCACCAACATGGGGCTCTGGGACGGGATGCAGAAGAAGATCACCTTCGGGAGCAACGTCAAGGAGGTCACCACGCAGGTGCAGGAGGGCGCGGCGGACTGCGGCGTCATCTATGCGACGGACGCCGCCTCCGCGGGGTTGACCGTCGTCGCCCCGGCGCCCGAGGGGACCCTCAAGACGCCGGTCGTCTACCCCGCCGCGGTGATGAAGTCCGGCAAGCATCCCGAGGCCGCGAAGAAGTTCCTGGAGTTCCTGCGGACGCCGGAGTGCGCGAAGGTCTTCGAGGCGGTCGGATTTACCGTCGTCCGCTGATCACGGTTCCAAATCACCTGTATGCTTCGTTGTCCTTGCTCGCCTTGCCCACAAGACGACCTGGAGTCGTAATTTGAATGGCGAGTCGTTGCACCCTTATTTGAAACGGGCGGGTAGAGACGCTATCCCGCCCGTTGTCGCCGCTCTCCGGGAGGATTGTCTTGGACTGGTTTCCGCTGTACAACTCTCTGCGCATCGCCGCGATCTCGACGGCGCTCTCCTTTTTTCTGGGCATCGCGGCGGCGTATTACATCGCCCGCCTGCCCCGGCTCGTCAAGGGAGCCCTGGACGTCGTCCTGACCCTTCCGATGGTGCTGCCGCCCACGGTCGTCGGCTATCTGCTGCTGTGCCTTCTGGGTCCGCGCCGGGTCCTGGGCGCGTGGGCGCTGGAGCACTTCGCGCTCCGCCTGGTCATGAACTGGTGGTCGGCCGTGTTCGCCACCACGGTCGTAGCCTTTCCGCTGATGTACCGCACCGCACGCGGCGCCTTCGAGTCCTTCGACGAGACCCTGGCTCAGGCGGGCCGGACGCTCGGGCTCTCCGATACCGTCATCTTCTGGCGCATCCGGATGCCCTGCTGCAGGCAGGGGCTCCTTGCCGGGATGGTGCTCTCCTTTGCGCGGGCACTGGGCGAGTACGGGGCCACCAGCATGATCGCGGGCTACACGCCGGGGAGGACGGCAACGATCTCCACGACCGTGTACCAGCTCTGGCGGACGAACGACGACGCCATGGCCCTCCGATGGGTCTGGGTGAACATCGGGATCTCCTTCGCGGTGCTCATGGCCGTGAACCTTCTGGAGCGGCGCAGGGAGGTACGGTCATGGGCGAGATAGCGGCCCGGCCGGAGGGGGAAGCGCGATGAGCCTGTCCGTGTCCGTCAAGAAGGACTATGGAAATTTCCGCCTGAACGCCCGTTTCGAGGCCGGAAACGAGGCATTGGCCCTTCTGGGAGCCTCCGGCTGCGGCAAAAGCCTGACCCTGCGGTGCGTCGCGGGGATAGATCGCCCGGACGAGGGGCGCATCGTCCTGGACGGCCGCGTGCTGTTCGACAGCCGTGTCGGCGTCGACCTGCCCCCCCGGCAGCGCAGGGTAGGCTACCTGTTCCAGCAATACGCGCTCTTCCCCAACATGACCGCCCTGCAGAACATCGCCGTCGGCGTCCGCGTCCCTCGCGAAGGGGCGGGAGGGACGCGGAAAAAACGCCGCGACGCCGCGATGGAGTACATCGAGCGGCTTCACCTGAAGGGGCTCGAGCGCAAGTACCCCTCCCAGCTCTCCGGGGGACAGCAGCAGCGCGTGGCCCTGGCGCGCATCCTGGCCTCGGAACCCGAGGCGATCCTTCTGGACGAGCCCTTCTCGGCGCTCGACAGCTACCTGAAATGGCAGCTGGAGCTGGAGCTCGCCGACACGCTTTCGCTCTTTCCGGGGACGCTCCTGTGGGTCTCGCACGACCGCTCCGAGGTGGTCCGAAACTGCAGCCGGGTGTGCGTGATGGAGACCGGCGAGGTCGATCCCCCCGTCTCCGTCTCCGACTTTCTCGGCGCCCCCCGGACTTTGAGGGCGGCGCGGCTGTGCGGCTGCAGGAACCTCGCCTCGGCGGAGCGAGGCGGCCGGCCGCGCGAAGTTTTCGTCCCCGACTGGGGGGTTCGTCTTGCCTGCGCCGAACCGGTCGGCGAGGAGGCGGCCTTCGCCGGGATTCACGCGCACCGCCTCCGTCCGACGGCGGAGGGGGACGGGAATCGGATCCCCTGCCTCGTCGCACGGGTCCTCAAGGACCTGGACCGCACGACGCTGCTGCTCCAGCCCGAGGAGGGCGGGCCGGACGCGGCCCCGCTGCGGATGGAGGCGGGGGCCGGGATCCCCCTGCCGAGGGCCGGCGAGAGGATCACGGTCTCGGTCGACCCCGAGGACGTCCTTCTGCTTCGGCGGTAGTTTTTGACTTTGTCGGGGGGCGGCTGCCCTCGAGAAATGGCTGTCCTTGAGAGACGGCTGCAGGGACGGGAGGAGGAACGGCATGTTTACGGCTGCGGTAGTGACGGTGAGCGACAGGGGGTCGCGCGGCGAGCGCGCCGACGGAAGCGGCCCGAGGATCGAGGCGCTCCTGAAGGAGCGGGGGTACAACATCGTGCACAGGGAGATCGTCCCCGACGAGCCCGGGGAGATCGAGCGGGCGCTCGTCCGGCTCGCGGACGAGCGGGATGTCGCGCTCGTCCTCACGACCGGAGGGACGGGGTTCTCCCCGCGCGACGTGACGCCCGAGGCGACCGAGCGGGCCTGTACGCGGATGGTCCCGGGGATCCCGGAGGCCATGCGCGCGGCGAGCCTGAAGGTGACGCCGCGGGGGATGCTCTCGCGCGGCGCCGCGGGGATTCGCGGGGGGACCTTGATCGTGAACCTGCCCGGCAGCCCCAAGGCGGCGATCGAAAACCTGGAGGCCGTCCTCCCCGCCCTCGAACACGGACTGGAGATGCTCCGCGGCGGACCGGCCGACTGCGGGGCTCCCGTCGGGACCGGGAGACGCGCCTGAGGCTCTTTGATTTTCAAGGAGGGGCATCGTGAGAATACGCCTGATTCGAAAGGAAGACCAGCCGACGGGAACCTGGGCCGGCGGGACGACGACGCAGCTGGCTATCGGACCGAAGGGCGCGGACTACGCCTCGCGCCGCTTCGAGTGGCGCATCAGCAGCGCCCGGGTGGACCTCGACGCGTCCGACTTCACCCCCCTGCCCGGATTTCGCCGCATCCTGATGATCCTGGAGGGGAACGTGCATCTGACGCACGAGGGGGTCCGGGAGATCCATCTGGCTCCCTTCGAACAGGATGTGTTCGAGGGGGCATGGCGGACGAGGAGCCGCGGACGGTGCGTCGACTTCAACCTGATGACCGCGGAGGGCTGGACGGGGAGCGTGGCGGCCCTGTGCTCCCCGGACGGGAAGACGCGGATAGACACGCCCCTCTTGGGAGCCGCCGAGGCGTTCTACTGTCTGCAGGACGGCACGGCGGCAGCGATCGGTGGAGGCTCCTGGAGCGATACGTTGAAGCG
The DNA here is from genome assembly GCF_963544685.1 of uncultured Fretibacterium sp. NCBI lineage: Bacteria > Thermotogati > Synergistota > Synergistia > Synergistales > Aminobacteriaceae > Fretibacterium > uncultured Fretibacterium sp. The sequence continues at coordinate 3,648 of NZ_CAUUGJ010000109.1, forward strand.
TGGCGACTTTCTGCTGATCGAGTCGCCCGATCCCGGCGCCGTGCTGTCCGTGGGGAGCCGGAGCGAAAAGCCGGTGGGGGTTCACGTCCGGGTTGAGGTGCTTGCAGGCTGAAAAGTGCGCGAGCGCGATCACGAACCGTGAAGCTCCCCAATTTTTCTATCCGGCGGGTTCCCTCCGCCGCCAGAGCAGGCGGCCGCCCTCCACGTAGGGCTCGGCCCGGCCCGCCTCCGCCAGCGCCGTCAGGTGAGCCCCGACGCTGCACAGGTTCAGAAGCAGGTGAGCGGCATCCATCTCCAGGCCCAGTGCGGCATCCCCGCCGATACGGGCCAGCACGTCCTCCCGGCTCCCGGGGACGGAGATCGCCGTCCAGACCGACTCGGTGAGCCATGTCAGAGCCTCGCGGTTCTGCCTTACCAACTCACGGACGTCCTGCGACGCCGGGGCGTGGCACGGCACGTACCACGCGGCCCGCTCGTTCTCGATCCAGTTCAGGGTCTCATGGCCGCGTCGTACGTCCAGCATCACCATGAATCGATATCGGCGCAGGACCGCAGGGTCGAAAAGCGAGTCTGCCAGGAACAACACGTCGTCCGGCGTTCGCACGCCGATCATGTCCAGGAAATGCCCCGGCAGCGGAACGGCCTCCAGCCGCGTGTCGCGGATGGGCCCCTCGTTCTCGATGAAGCCCGCACGGGACGGCCTGGCCTCGACGAACTTGCCCCGAATCTGCGGGAATGGAAACGCCCCCCACAGAAACAGGGGCTCCAGCATTGTGCACTCCGTCAGCGCCGCCTCGATGCGGGTTGCCCAGACCTCGCAGTCCGTGCGCTTCTGGATGAACGCGTTGGCCCCCACATGGTCGGCGTTCGAATGGGTGTTGACGATCGCGCGCAGGGGCACGCCGCGCTCCGCTTTGAGCAGGTTCAGAAGCCTGCGCCCCTGGTCGTCGTCCAACCCGGAGTCGATAAGGTATCCCTGCCCCTCCTCCTCGTAATAGCCGACATTGACCCGGCCGGGAACGTACCAGGTGCTCGCCCCCAGCTGTCTCAGTTCCAGTTTCATCCTCGCACCTCTTTCGCCGAAACCGCTTTGTCCGCCCCCCGCCCATTCATCGCCCCAATACGGTTGTCGAGGCAAAAGCCGTAACGCTCCGCCCCTACGCCGGCACTCCCTACGCGCGGTCTTCAGGGGATCGACGATCCATAGGCTGAATTTTCTCACAACGGCACTTCCTCGTCAATTGCGGGGGCTCATCCCCGTTCCATTCTATCGCAAGTCGGGCCCGGCCAGTCGCGGAGAACGACCGCACACTATTCCTCTGATCCGGAAAGCGTCGCAACGGATCTGAGGTCTGCCCCCCACGGTCGGAGCGAAACGACATCGATTGAGGGCGTCCTGTTTGACAAGGTCCGGACTCGCTGGTATCATACCCCTCAATTCCTATCGGAATAGTCGTGCGATTTATTCCGACAAGCTCAATCCGGCAAGTCCAAAAGGAGCGGTTCCGCCGTGAAGCATGTGTCCTCTTTCGTCCTTTCGGAGATCGTTATAGACGTGATGTTTATCCTCCGTTCCGGGGAAGGGCAGCGCGGAGCGTATCCTTGTTGATTTCAACCGAAACGCCGTCAGGCGGCAGGCAGAATTCGAAGGGGAGGCGGATCCGCAGCGGGATACCCCTCCCCTGTTTTTTTTGACTTTTCATAATGGAGAGGAGCCAGAGATATGGGAAAGCATCAGATGAAGTTCGACAGGGAAGTCGTGGAGGTGGAGATCCCCGATTCCGATCTCTTGGGGGTCCTGCGCAGCCGTGAGGTCCCCTGCGCGCCTACGGAGGAGGAGGCTGTCCGGGAGGCCCTGGCGAACCCGATCGGCGCCCCGAGGCTCAAGGATATCGTCAGGCCCGGGGAGAAGGTCTGCATCGTCACCTGCGATATCACCCGCCTGTGGCAGCATCCCAGCCTGTACCTGCCCATCCTGGTGGAGGAGCTCAACGCCATCGGGGTGCCGGACAAGGACATTTTTTTCATCTCGGGCACCGGAACGCACCGCAGTCAGACGCCTGAGGAGCACAAGGCCATCGTCGGCGAGGACCTTTACCGGCGCTGCAAGGTCTACGACCACAACAGCCGCACGGACGCGATGACGGACTTCGGCGCCACGAGCCGCGGAACGCCCGTTCGCTTCAACAAGCGCGCCGCCGACAGCGACCACGTGATCGTCACGGGGGGAGTCGTCTATCACTTCATGGCCGGCTGGGGCGGCGGAAAGAAGGGGATCCTGCCCGGCATCGCCTCCTACGAGACCGTCATGGCCAACCATGCCCTGGCGCTCAACCCCCTCCCCGGTAAGGGGCGGAATTCCGTCTGCCGCACGGGGAGCATCGACGGCAACCTCATCCATCTGGACATGGTGGAGGCCGTCGGGAAGCTGAACCCCAGCTTCCTTCTGAACGTCGTCATGAACGCCTCGGGAAAGATCGGCTGGGCCGTCGCGGGCGACTGGAGGCAGGCCTATCAAAAGGGGATGGACATCGTGGACAGCGTCGACGCCGTCGAGATTTCGGAGAAGGCCGACCTCGTCGTCGCCTCCGCCTGCGGCTACCCCAAGGACATCAACTTCTACCAGACGTCCAAGACGTTCTTCAACGCCCAGGAGGCCTTGAAGCCGGGCGGAGCGATGCTGGTCCTCAGCGCCTGCACGGAGGGCTACGGAAACGAGGAGGTGCAGAAGATGCTCCTGGACTTCCCGGACAACGACGCCCGGGAGTCGGAGCTGCGCCGCGAATTCACCATCGCCAAACACGTCGGGTTCTGCACCGGCGAGACGGCGGAGAGGTTCGACTTCCACCTCGTGACCAAAATGGACCCCGCCCTGCTGGAGGGTACGGGCGTCATCGCCTCCCGTACGGTGGAGGAGGCCATGGAGAAGATCCACGCCAAACACGGCGGCTCCCTGAAGACCTGGCTGATGCCCCAGGGGGCCAACACCCTGCCGAAGATGGCGGGACACTGACACGAAACCGAAGCCTTCGGAACGCGGAGGATGCAAAAGGACCGGCCGGTTTTGCCTCGGCCGGTCCTTTTGCATGTTCCTCCGTGAACTTGGAGACGGAGGGTTCGCCTGCTAAAATACGTTTTGAGGCGGAAGGAAGCAAGGCTGACAGGGACGAATTACGATGCTTGTCGTTTATTCAATGCGGGAGGCCGACTGGGATGGACAACGGGCAAGGGCAAATTCGCGGGGAGGAAAAAAGCGGGAGATTCCTGCCTCTGCGTCCTGCAATTCTTTCGCTGTTGGCGGTAATGCTCGGGACATGCGGCATGCCGGCCGTTTCGGTCACCTCCGGGGAGAGCTCCCCTTCCGCAAGGATATCCCCGAGCGCCAGCGAAAGGGAAGCGGCGGAGGCACCGCCACCTGCGTTGGAGTTGAACTTTCAAAGGGCCTCCTTCTACGTCGATGATCCCGCCCCCCAAGAGGAGAGCATGTGGCGCGCACAGTGGCCCGACAGGGCTTTCGGGAGATACAAACGATTACGGTACAGATACAACTACGATTACGGCTTTTCCCCAATAGAAATGTTCCCCGAGATCCATTCCGAATGCCCTATTCTCTATGGTGCAACCTTTCCGAAGCCTCCAGTTTTTGTTTGGGACTCGAAGCTGTGGGCCGCCAAGCCCGTCATCTACCTCTACCCGGAGGCTGAGACGGATGTGAACGTGCGGCTGGATTACAAGGGCAGGCTGACCTGCACCTACCCCGCGCCCGACCCCGACGGCGCGTGGCACGTCACCGCGCGGCCCGACGGCACCCTCACCGACAAACAGGGCCGGGAGTACAGCTACCTCTTCTGGGAGGGGGCGTCCGACGAAACACACCCCGACTTCTCCAGTGGCTTCGTCGTCAGGGGCTCGG
>NZ_CAUUGJ010000110.1:0-7533 GCF_963544685.1 uncultured Fretibacterium sp.
ACACTCGACTAGTCGTCGGCAGCGTCAGATGTGTATAAGAGACAGGCCCTTGCTGATGCAGTCGCTGAGTTCCCCGGTGTGGCCGGAGGTACTCCAGGTCTCCGACCGGCTGCGTGCGCGCTGCGGCAGCGTCCCTCTGACCTGGGACCCCGATGTGCTGCTTCGGGCGATCGAGACGGCGATCAAATTTTGAAATGTCGCCATGTCGCTTCGATTTTGATGTTTTGATGCTTGGATTCTGATAAGGAGCCCTCACGTGCAGCTTTCTGCATCCCCCATGGGGCAGTACGTCCCCATCGATTCCCCGGTCCACCGGCTGGACCCACGAGCCAAGCTCCTCATGCTCGTGCTCCTGGTGTCGGCCGTGTTCGTCTCGGACGATCCCCTGTCGCTGGGGCTCTGCACCCTGGCCTTCTTCGGGGCGATGGCCCTGTCCCGCCTATCCTGGCGGGCGGTGCTGCGTTCCTCCCGTCCCATCCTGTTCCTGGTCGCCTTCACGTTCGCCTTCAACGTCGTCTCCGAGCTCTGGATGGGGCGTCCGACAGCGCTTGCCCTGGTTCGTGGAGGGCTTACGGCGCTTCGTCTGACGGTGCTGATGCTCTTTGCCCTGCTGCTGCCCCTGACGACGGCCCCGCTTGAGCTGGCCGACGGACTGGAGCGTCTGCTCCATCCCCTTGCCCGCTTCGGCTTTCCCGCCCATGAGTGCGCGATGATGGTCGGGGTGGCGCTGCGCTTCATCCCCCTGCTGATGGAGGAGACGGACCGGATCATCCGGGCGCAGCTCTCCCGGGGAGCCCGACTGGACCAGGGAGGGCTTGTCCGTCGCGTCATGGCCTTCTTCCCCGTTCTGATCCCCCTATTCGTCATTGTCTTCCGCCGTGCGGACGAGATGGCTCTGGCCATGGAGGCCAGGGGGTACCGCGGGGGGGAGGGGAGGACGAGGCGGCGTCCCCTGGTTTGGAAGACGAGCGATACGCGTGCCGCCGCCCTGACGGTGTGTGCCGTCGCCCTCCTTCTTGCCGCAAGGAGGTTCTGGCTGTGAGCCCCCGGAAATACGCCGCGCGGATCGCTTACAGGGGGGGCGCCTATTCGGGCTGGCAGCGCCAGCGGGAAGGGCTGGGTGTCCAGGAGGTTCTGGAGGAGGCTCTATCCCGGTTGGCGTCCGGTCCGGTCCGGGTGATCGGGGCGGGCCGGACCGACAAGGGGGTCCATGCCGTGGGGCAGGTGGCCTCCTTCCGAATGGACCGCGACTGGGCGCCGGAGCGTCTGCAGCTGGCCGCCAACTTTCACCTGCCCGAGGACGTTCGGGTCATGGGCGTCTACCCGGTCTCCGAGCACTTCAATGCGCGGCGCAGCGCCCTGTGGCGGGAGTACCGTTACTTTATCTGGCACGGCTGGGTCTGCCCGCCGCATCTGAACGGGCTTGTCTGGTGGCGGAAGGTCCCCTGGGCGATCGACCGGGCCCGGGCCGCCTGCCGCCTCCTGGAGGGCGAGCACGATTTCAGGGCCTTCTGCAAGACGGGCGAGTGCCCGGAGCGGAGCGTGCGGACCCTGGAGCGCGTCCGCTGCCGGCGCTGGGGGCCGATGACCGTGCTCTCGGTTCGCGCGCCCTCGTTTCTGATGAACATGGTGCGCATCATCGTGGGCAACGTCGATGCCGTGGCGCGGGGCAAGAAGTCCCTGGACTGGCTGGAGGCCCTTTTGGCGGGGGACGAACGTTCCCGCTCCGCCGTGACGGCACCGGCCTGCGGGCTCTATTTTTGGAGGGCCGGGTATCGGGAGCTTCCGGATGAGGGGACCTTGGGGCGCGATGGGTTCTGGGGCGGAAGCCTGGGGAGTCCCGACGGCAGGGACTCGGCCGGAGTCGGATAGCGCTTGAGAGGAACTTTGGCGGACGGCTGACGGAATACGGGGGAGATTTTCAGAGGCTTGGATTTACAAACCAAACGCAACGGTAGCCGGAAAGTGTCTCGGCTTTCGTACCCCGAACAAGGCCTTTTTTCGATTTACCTGTTGCATTTGATTGGACACTCCAGCCTGTAAAGAAAAGAAAAAGGGTTCAGAGCAAAATCCCCTGAACCCTTGGCATTCTTGGAGCGGAAGACGGGATTTGAACCCGCGACCCCAACCTTGGCAAGGTTTTATAAACGATTTTACCGGCTTTTTGCTCTGTAAGGATTTTTACGCATAACACATTGCAAAATCAATAGCTTAGGTTTGTTTTTGTTGTCGTTTTTGTCGCTCAGTATACCCTGTGTTATACTTGATTTGCTTCAAGGGCGCTTCAAGGGATTCCCAATCGCCTATTTTGACACGGGGACGGACGACATGCCAAAGGTCAAGTTCACCCAATCTTTTCTCCTGTCCGTGAAGCCGGATGCTTCTCTCAAGGGCGTCTGGTATTCCGACTCCGCCACGCGCGGCCTTCAGCTCTACGTCGGCGCCGCTGGCAAGAAAACCTGGTACGTCTACTACCGACGTCCGGACGGCAGGTCCGCACATCATAAGCTCGGCGACGCCGACCTCTTCTCCGTCACCGAGGCCCGCAACGCTGCCCTCGAGTTCCTCGCAGCCCTGGCCAGAGGCGAGACCCCCTACGAAAAGCCCGAGGTTCGGGACAAGATGTCCCTGGGGCTGTTCATCGACGACATCTATGGCCCCTGGGTTCTGGAGCACCGCCGAAGCGGCGAATCTACCGTGGCCCTCCTGAAAAGCTCCTTTGCCGAGCTTCTGGACCTGGAGCTGGATGCGGTGTCCGTCAAGCACGTCGAGGCCTGGCGCGCGAAAGAACGCAAGCGCGGGCTGAGAATCTCCACCATCAACCGCAAGATAACCGCCCTCAAGGCCGCCCTCAACTGGGCCTACAAGCGGGGCATCATCGAGGCCTATCCCCTGGCCCGGCTGGAGATGCTGCGGGACGAGTCCGACCATCGTGTCCGCTACCTCTCCGGAGAGGAACGGGAGCGGCTCTTCGAGGCTCTCGATGCGAGGGAACGGCGCCTGCGGGAGGAGCGAACCCGATACAACCAATGGCTGAAAGCGCGCGGGAAGACGCCCCTTCCCAATCTCGACAAGGCCCCCTTTGCCGACCACCTGAAGCCCATGATCCTGGTGTCGCTGAACACGGGGATCCGGCAAGGTTCGCTCTTCGCCCTTCGGTGGAGCGACCTCAACATGAGGGAGGCGATCCTGACCGTCCGGGCGGCGAGCTCCAAGAGCGGCAAGACCATCCGCATCCCCCTGAACCGGACGGCACGGGAGGCCCTGAGCGCCTGGCAAAAGCAGACGCGGGGGAACGGCGACGGGCTGGTGTTCCCCTCCCCCAAGAGCGGCGGCATGATGGACAACTGCAAGAGCGCGTGGGAGCGCCTGCTGAAGGACGCGGGCATCGAAGGCTTCCGGTGGCACGACATGCGGCACGACTTCGCCAGCCGGCTGGTCATGGCCGGCGTCGACCTCAACACCGTCAGGGAGTTGCTGGGGCACGCAGACCTGAAGATGACGCTGCGGTACGCGCACCTGGCGCCCGAGGCGAAGGCCCGAGCGGTGGAGGCGCTGGAGGGATGAACCTTAAACGATCGCTTTAAGATCGTACATGAGGGAGAAATATTTCCCTGAGCTTTCTGGGAAGAAGGCCGGCAAGCTCAGGTTATGAGAAAAGGCCATGAATTCCGTTCCCCTTTTTTTGTCCTGAGCTGTGTAATTTAGGGAATAGGTGATAGCGCTATACCCTTCGTAAAAGGCTCTGATCTCCTCCTTGTTGTCATAGGAGACAACCCAGTAGTAAGGGGTTCCAGTAATGCAGTTGGCCACACTGTCGTGATCTTCTTTGTGATAAAAATTATCGTAGAGCTCCGCTCCCTTTTCAAAATACGGAGGATCAAGGTAAAAAAGCACACGCTGTACTGAAAGAGACAAGCTTTTCAAGTAGTTAACAGCATCCATTCGAGACAGATGGATGTGTTCCTTTTTAGAGGCTATGGCCTGAATGCGGCGGATAAGGTCCTTTTTAGTGTAACGCGCGTCTAATTTCCAGTCCCCCAACTGCCCCTTACCGCCAATGACGCCTCCCTTAATGATTCCTGATCGGTTGGTGCGATTGAGAAAAAACGTTGAAAACCCCAAGGCAAGACAATCCGAGCTTTCTACGTCCTGTTGGATCGTTTTCTGCCTCTGCCACTCTTCCATCGAAACAGGAGTGTCGTTGATTTTGCGGCACAAATCATCCGTCAGGTTCAGAACACAAAACCAAAAGGAATAGATGCCTTTATTGATATCGTTAAGATAAAGGCGACTAACCCATCCACGAAAAAGCAACGAAAGAGCAAGCCCCGCCCCCCCAGCGTAGGGCTCTACATAAGAGCATCCTTGAAGATCATTTACCCGAATCAACGCCTCAAAAAAACTGAGGAGCTTCCTTTTCCCGCCGGGGTATCGCAAGGGTGTATAAAAAGACATGGGCAACCTCCTTTCTTGATAGTTTAAAAAAGCTATTGAAAATTGGCCATAGGGGAAACTACGGGAATCTGTAACCTTTTTGCAATACGGTTAAACGCATTTATGAAGGCCTCCAGAAATATATTTGTCTCTTCTTGGTGCCTTGTATGCCAGAAATCAAAAAGATGAAACTCCTCAAAGAATGGTTGCATCTCCCGAAACCACTCCTTATACAATTCTCGTTCTGCTCTGGACTGCCTTTGTTCAAGAAGCTCCCTTTTTTTCTCTCGTAAGTTCCTTAGATTTATTCCACGACTCATAAGCCCATCTTGAGAGTAAAACTCTTGGCTTTCCTCCTGCGAGCAAAGGAAGTCCATCAGGACGGATTCCGGCCTGCTCTCGCCTGGCAAGCGGACAAAATTGTTAGGAAGCCCCTCTGGGGAGGCATCCCCATCACAGATAAACAAGATTTCATTAAAAGTCATCGGGTCTTTTTCAAAAAGATTTTGAGCTTCCCTACACCCTAACCTGACCCCTTCTACAATATCGAGTCGTCCAAGAAGATAATGTTTTTCCAGTAACTTCCTCAGAAACCACCTTGTCTCGTCATCTTCAGCATAAACCTTGATACGCAATGGCTGTGTCGCTAGATTTTCCCTTAAATCATTTTCAATCAAGCACTGTTCAGGATTGCGAAAGATTTCCAAAGAGCCGCGAGCCTTTGTCAAATAGATAAGCTCAATGTTATTTTCATCGGGCGTATTATGCTGTACCTTGTTTGTTACATAACTTAGTAAGTAAAGGCTATGGGTGGTACAAACAACCTGAAAATCGTTACTCCTCGCTTCTTCAATCAAAAGCTTTATCAGCTTTATTTGTGAAGCAGGATGAAGTGTAGCATCTATTTCGTCGATAAGCAGTATAGCGCCTGGAAATTGGGGGCCCAGTTCTGTCTTCAAAGCCTTTATATTCCAGACCGCGGAAAGAATCTGTCCGATGTTATCCTGACCGGCAGAATTTGCCAATGCGTCATAATTGGAGGTCGTAAATCCTATTCCTTTTTTCCTTCGCGTTTCACTGACACTGACCTCTTCAAGATCCTCAACTGTTTCAGTCATAGAAAGAATTCGGCTGGCCCGCTCTGAAATCCAAGAAATCGCAGCCGGATCTGATTTTCGAAGACTTTTATTCGTACATTTTTCAGATTCCCCATAGGGAAAAAGGCGAGAAAGCCCTAAATAAATTGAAGCCATCTGCTTTTTTGCACTGGACCTTTTCCCTTCGATATCCTTATAGGGGATGATTCTAAAGCGCTTAGTCTCTGTCTCTTGTTCTACGCCTACTTCTTGATAGATTTTACCTTTATTGTGTTTTTGCCACGTAATACGCACCTTGCGCAAATCATTATCATCAAAATAAAAGGTCATTAAATTTGAGCCTGACAGGTCGTATTCTTGGCTAGCAGCAAAAAGCTCTGAAAATTCAGTTCTAAAAGAGCGAGGATTAAACATAGACGAAACTCGTTGCCTGGGCTTCTTGTATTCAACACAATTCCCTATCAAGCCTAAAAGATTTGACTTTCCTGTGCCATTTTGCCCTGAGATTACCGTTAACATTTCCCCGAGATGAAAGGTCTGGTTCTGGAATATTCGGAATTTCTTTATCTCTAATCGGGTCATCTTAGGCATAAAGCTTCCCCCTAACTTTTTCTGTTACTTATAACCCTTACCGCGAAACCAGTAGCGCCATTTTGTAGCCGGTGACAGCCAGCCAATTATGCCATTCCAGTTCAACAGGCTTTCCCAAGCGCCGAAAACGATACATGAAAATCCAGGCTCCCCAGAGACAGGCAGCGGCGACGCCCGCACGTCCTATCCTTAAGCCGTAAGTCCCAAACAGAAGGCACTCCAACCCAATGCCGGCATACATTACCGCCAGCAAACTCAAACGATCCCCTTTGGAAAAATACTCATTCTGCCACACAGCAACACCCCCTTTAGTTTGTCTCCGCTACCTTCGACATGCGTCGGACGATGAAGGTACGATTGGACTTGCGGAGGTGACAATATCCCTTGACGCACTGGACGCCGTGGCGGGTCTCCCATGCCTTCGGCGAGAAAACCCGGTCGGTCTCCTTCCCCTTCTGATCCCGATAGTGGAAGCGGACTGCCGTCCCGTTCCGCATCGCTTCCGCAAGCAAGGCCATCCTGCGCGAGTAGGCGCTTTCCTTTTTTACGGCCGACGACGGAGCTCCCAAAGTCCGTCCATGCGCCTTCTCGTGGCAATCCCTGCAAAGACAGATCAGGTTGTCCGGAGAATGCAGCCCGCCTTGCGCGATGGGTGTTTTGTGGTGGACATCGAGCTCGTCCTCACGTTCCCCGCACTCTTCACATTCCCATCCAGCCCGCTTCAAAACACGTTCGCGCCGGTTATCCCAATCCGGGGGATAGGTGGGCCAGTGTTCGTGAATCCAATGGAAGCAGTGCAGGGCTTTCGGCTCCCTGGCAAACAAGGCTCGAGCGGACTCGACCGAAGTGATTTTCGATAAGGCGTCGTAGTATTTCTGATAGCAGGAGCGATGAACCGCCTGGGGGGACTGCAGAGGCAGCCGATCCTCCTTCAGGACGAGCGTGTGGCAGATCGGGCACAGGAGCGGATCGGCCCCTTCGACGGTTCCGGAGAACTCGGCGTATCCGGGGGAGTCCTCGAGCCACGAGAAATAGGACAGGAAACGGACATCCACCGGAGCGGGATCTGGCGCCGGGGCGGGGATCCGATGCGCGGGACGAGAAGGGGGAGCCTTATCTCCCCATAAAAGTTCGTTGAGCTCCTGTGTGCTGGGAGGTTCTTCTCCTGAAGAGGGCTCCTCAACCTTGTCGGTATCCGGGAGGGGCAAGGAAACGGCCGGCTTTCCGACGAGCGCCTTCACCTTTCCGGACTCCGGGGCCGGCGTCTCCAACTCGGAGGCCGGAGGAAGTGCTTCGGGAACGGGAGATGCGGGGTCATCGATATCGCCCCAGATCACGCGACCATGAACCTGCGGCCGTGGAGGGCGGGGCGCTGGAGTGGAGCGGAACAGAGAGACGATTCGATCCC
>NZ_CAUUGJ010000111.1:0-7519 GCF_963544685.1 uncultured Fretibacterium sp.
CCCGCCTTGACCATCGTCGCGAGCTGCCGGAAGAAGACCATCTTGGTCTTGCCCGACACCGTGCCGATGCGCCGGAGCTTGTCGAGCAGGGACATCGACTCCCCGGAAACGGCCCTGACCGCCCCCCCTCCGCTGGCGTTCATGGAGAGCACCACGACGCCCCTCTGCCTCAGGGCCTCCATGGCCATCCCCTGGTTCTCCGCCTCCACCTGCCCCTCGACAACGCTGCCGCCCGCATCGCGGCCCCTGTATCTGAAGTTCATGGCAACCTCACCCCCGAATCAGTCGTGTCAGATATTTTTCGACAGGATCCGCTGCAGGTCCTGAGGATCGTAGGCGTAGGTCATCGCGGCGTCCAGGGACAGGGAGCCGTTCTTGACGAACTCGGAGAGCCTCTGTTCCATCGTGTGCATCCCGATGTTGGCCGCCGTCTGGATCAGAGTACGGATCTGGCTGCCCTTTCCCTCCCGGATGCAGTTGCGCACCGCGGGGTTGGCGATCAGCAGCTCGGTTGCGCAGAGCCGCCCTCCGGTCTCCCCCTTGGGAATGAGTTGCTGCGAACAGATCCCCAGCAGGACCGACCCCAGCTGCACCCGGATCTGCGTCTGCTGATGCGGCGGGAAGACGTCGATAAGCCGGTCGACGGACTGCGCCGCGTCCTGGGTGTGCAGCGTCCCCAAGACCAGGTGCCCCGTCTCCGCCGCCGTGATCGCCGCCGCGATGGTCTCCAGGTCCCGGAGCTCTCCGATCAGGATCACGTCCGGGTCCTGACGCAGGGCGCGGCGCAGTCCCTCGGCGAAGCTGGAGGTATCCGTCCCGATCTCCCTCTGGTGGATCAGGCACCGCTCCGAACGGTGCACGTACTCGATGGGGTCCTCGATCGTGATGATGTGATCGAAACGGGTCATGTTGATCTCCCGGATGAGCGCGGCCAAGGTGGTGCTCTTGCCGTGTCCCGTGGGGCCCGTCACCAGGAAGAGCCCCCGCCGCTTGCGTACGATCTCCTTCAGCACCAGGGGGAGGTTGAGCTCATCCACCGAGCGGATATAGGTGGGGATCAGGCGGAAGGCCGCCGCCATGCCGTGGGCCTCGAAAAAGCAGTTCCCGCGGAACCGTGCCTCGATCCCGTCCGGCCCCGTATGGGTAAAGCTGAAGTCCAGCTCCTTTTCCTCCTTGAAAACCTCCAGCCGCCCCATGTTCATCACCTCCAGCAGGGCACGTTCGATGTCCAGGCCCGTCGGGATCCCGCCCCCCTCGACATATCTCAGGGTCCCGTCGATACGGATCACCGGAGGAACCCCCACGCCGATGTGCAGGTCGCTGGCGTTCTTCAAGACGACGTCGTTCAGCAAGGCTTTCAGACTGATAGGCAAGGTAAAGGCCTCCTCAATGAAACAGTTTGGCTCGAAGCGGGCGGCAATCCTTCAAAGGCCCGCCCAAACCACATCCGCAGTTTTCGTCATTTTTCGGAAAATTCATCCGTCCGCAGTCCTGCTCTCCAAAGAGGAGGAAAGGAAATGAACAAGACGCTAAAGCGTGGTGGCAAAGACCTCCTCGAGCGAGGTATGTCCCGCCAAGGCGTTGTTGATCCCGGACTGGCGCAGGGTCTTCATCCCCCGCTTGATGGCCTCGGCGCGAAGCTGGATGTTGCTGACCCCCTCCAGGATCATGCGCCGCAGCTCGTCGTCCACCATCATGATCTCGTAGATGCCGCGGCGCCCCTTGTAGCCGTTGCGGCACTCGTTGCAGCCGCGGGGCCGGAACGCATGGGTCCCCACCGGGACGTTCAGCGTCTCGCACATGTTCTCGTTCAGTTCGTACTCCTCACGGCAGATGGGACACAGGCGCCGCACCAGGCGCTGGGCGATGACCCCTGACAACGACGCCGAGACCAGAAAGGGGGGAACCCCCATGTCGACCATACGGGTGGCGGCGCTCGGCGCGTCGTTCGTGTGCAGGGTCGAGAGCACGAAGTGCCCGGTGAGGGCCGCGCGGATGGCGATCTGCGCCGTCTTCTGGTCGCGGATCTCTCCCACCATCACCTTGTCCGGGTCCTGCCGCAGGATGGAGCGCAGGGCGGACTCGAACGTCAGGCCCGCCTTCTCGTTAACGTGGACCTGGTTGATCCCCGCGACGGAGAACTCCACGGGGTCCTCGACCGTGATGATGTTGACGTCCGGCTGGTTGATCTTCTGGAGCATCGAGTAGAGCGTCGTCGACTTGCCGCTGCCCGTCGGGCCCGTCACCAGCATGATGCCCCAGGGCATGTCGCAGAACAGGTCGATCTTCTCCATGTCGTCCGCCTCCAGGCCCAGGCGGTCCAGCCCCACGGCGGAGCTCTCCTGATCCAGGATACGAAGGACGACCTTCTCCCCGTTCATGGTGGGCAGAACGCTGACGCGGAGGTCGATGCGCCGGCCGTCCACGCGGATCAGGATGCGGCCGTCCTGGGGCTTGCGCTTCTCCGCGATGTCCATGCCGCTCATGATCTTGAGGCGGGCGGATACGGAGGGATGCAGGGCCACGGGGTAGTCGAACGCGCTGTAGAGCTGACCGTCCACACGAAAGCGCACGCGCGCCGTCTTCTCGTAGACCTCGACGTGGATGTCCGACGCCCCCTCGCGCACGGCCTGCTGCAGGAGGTTGCTGACCAGCTGGATGACCGGCGCCTCGTCCGCAGAGGTGGAATCGAAGTCGAGCTCGAGGTTCTGCATCGACTCCGTATCCACCTCCTCGATGGCCTCCTCGAGGTTGTTCTGGAGGTTGTAGAGGCGGTCCAGGTTCTGATTGATGTCGGACGCGGTTGCGATCCCGATCTTCAGGTTCCGGCCCGTGAGCATCCGCACCTCGTCCTGGGCCAGAAGGTCCAGGGGATTGGACATCGCCACGAGCAGGAGATCGTCCTCCATGATCGAAAGCGGGATCAGACCCAGACGCTCAGCGACAGCGCGGGGCACCAGCCGGATGGCCTCGGGCATGGGGCGGTAGCGCGTCAGGGTGAACAGGGGCAGCTTCAGCTGAGTGGAGAGCGCCTCGGCCAAGCGCGTCTCCGTGATGAACTTCTCGGAGACGAGCACCTCCCCCAGCTTCCTCTTGTCATCCTTGCTTCCCTGCTGTATCTGCAGCGCCCGGACCAGCTGAGACTCGTCGATGACCCCCGCCTGGACCAGGATATCGCCCAACTTGGGCTGACGGGCATGCAGCGCGGCGAAGCTGGGTATCAGGGCACGGTCGTCCGCCGAGGCGGAAGCGGCCTGCGTATCCCCGGCAGACCGACCGTCCTGAGAATCCGTGACGACGGCCGCCGACGGCCCGACAGCCTCGGGCTCGGGACGAGGCGCCTCCATCTCGGGAACGACCTCGGGGACGACGGCGGGGCTCGCATTCCGTGGCTCCGAGACCGAATTCAAGGGCTCCGGGGCCGACACGGCGTCCTGAGGCTTCACTTCGGCGACGGGCCCCTGCTCCTGGCCGCCGGAGTCCTCCGAAGGGATTGCATGAGACAGGTCTTCCGGGTCCGTCTCGTATACGACGGGGCGACGCCTCTGACGGACGGGAGCCGACGCGGGCGCGGCGGCAAGTGGCGCGCCTTCACCGGCATCCTCGTATACGACGGGACGACGCCGATGACGGACAGGGGGCGATGCGGGCGTACCGGCAGACGGGGCACCTCCATCGGCATCCTCGTATACGACGGGACGACGCCTCTGGCGGACGGGGGCTGCGCTCGGCTCGACATAAGACGCCCCTTCGTCTCCCGGCTCATAGACGACGGGACGACGACGACGGACACGGGGTTCCTCGGACACCGAGTCGGATTCCTCGGCGAGATTGCCCCGAGAGGACAGCTCAGGACGCCGCCCCCCCTTGGGCAGGGTCTCTCCGGCCGTTCCCTGCTCCATCGAAAGCGCTCCACGGATCCCCTCGGCGTGGTTCAGAATATCGCTCAATCGCGTACGGGCAACACTCGGCACGGGACCGGATGCGGGAACACCTTGACCGAGCTCCGCCTCCGTACGCCGCCGAAGCGTTCCTCCATTCGGCATCGCCGCGTCCAACCCCGAAGATAAGGGCGCCGTCGAAAGCGCTCCTCGGATCCCCTCGGCATGGCTCAAGACATCGCTCAACTTTGGCCGCGCAGAGTTTTGCGCCATCAGGAGAGCCTTGCGGATCGCCCCGGCCGGGGCCAGCGCAAAGCGAAGCTCCAGAGAGGCCGCCTTGCGCAGCTCCTCCTGGGTGGCCACATCCAGAGGGTCCGAGATCGCCACGAGCAGGACCGATCCGCGATCCTGCAGCTCCAGGGGAAAGGCGTTCAAGCGCTCCATCAGGTCCATGGGCAGGACGTTGTAGGTTACCACATTGGTTATGTAATCCCCCACGTTGACGACGGGCAACATGAACTGGAGCCCCAAGGCCTCCGTGACCTGGTCCTCCGTCAGAATCCCCAGATCCACCAGAATAGCGCCCAGACGCCTGTCCGGATTCGACGCCTTGACGTCTACCCCCCGCTCCAGATCCTCGGGCGTGATCATGCGGGCCTCAAGCAAGATATCTCCAAATCTTTTTCTAGTCATCGTATTGAGAACCTCCGCCTCCTGACTCAATCGCGACACGAAACCCGCTGCCGGAGTCCCCAGCGGCTTTTTCAGCGCATACAAAAACGTGGAAAAACGACACAAAGAAAGGCGGAAGAACGCTCAAGGCACCACGTGCGTTCCCGCTTTGTCCTCAACGGCCCTGCCCAGGGACTGAGGATCCGTGATGACGGCACGTCGCCCCTCCCTGCCCGGGCACTCCAGAAACTGAATGACGGCCTGAATCTTGGGGAGCATGCTGCCCGGCGCGAAATGCCCCTCGTCCGCATAACGTTTCAGCTCCTCAGCCGTTACCCGGCTCAGAGCCCTCTGGTCCGGTCTGCCGAAATTGATGCAGACCTGAGGGACCCCCGTGGAGATGACCAGCAGGTCGGCCTTCAGACGCGAGGCCAGGAGGCTCGATGCGAAGTCCTTGTCGATGACGGCATCCCGTCCCTCAAGCGTCCCGTCGGAACGCCGGACCACGGGTATGCCGCCGCCGCCGACGGCAACGAGGCAATACCCCTGACCCAGCAGGCTCTCGATGGCCGGGGCCTCGATGATCTCTTTCGGCATCGGAGAGGCCACCACCCGGCGGTAGCCGCGTCCGGCATCGCTGACCAGGGTCCAGTCGGGATGCTCGCGGCGTACCCGATCCATCCGCTCCTCCCCGAAAAAAGAGCCGATCGGTTTCGAGGGTTTTCCGAACGCGGGGTCCTCCGCATCCACCAGGACCTGGGTCACGACCGTCACGGCGGACTTGTTCAGCCCCCTCCGCCGGAACTCGTTGCCCATGGCCTGCTGGATCTGATATCCTATGGCCCCCTGCGAGTCCGCGCCGCAGTTCACCAGCGGGACCGGATGCATCCCCTCCGCCTGCTCGGCGATCTCCGAACGGCGCAGGATGAAGCCGACCTGAGGGCCGTTACCGTGGGTGACGACCACGTCGTAGCCGCTCTCGATCATATCCGTGATATGGACCGCCGTCTCACATATGGCCGCGTACTGATCCGCTACGGTCTTATGAGCCTCATCCCTGATCAGCGAGTTTCCTCCGACCGCGACCACCGCCAGCTTGCCCATAGAAGTTCCCTGCCCCTTTCGTCGTCCCATTTCATAAGATCCAGGCGCCCCACAGGACGCCAACATCAAGCTCCAACACTCCCATCCCGGCGAAGCGACGCCATATTCGCTATCTCGCCCGCCGGTGGGGCCTCCCCGTCGGGCCCCATTGTCGTTATCGGTATCGGCCCAAAAATCTTTTGTTGATTGTACCATTTCAAAGGGATACAATCCACAAGGACCCCCCGCCGTCCTGCGCCATGCAGCCCATGATATCGAGGCCGGGGAGCGGAACGGAGCGGCGTCCGCACTTTCATGTCTAAATTATACTGCAGGGAGCGATGGAGATGTCCGAACTTTATGGCCTGATCCTCACGGGAGGAAGCGGGACGCGGCTATGGCCGAGGTCCCGGGAGGACCTGCCCAAACAGTTTTTGGCCCTGTCCGGCACACGGACGCTGTTTCAGGAGACGATCGTGCGGATGCTGCGCATCCTGCCCGTGGAACACCTGCGGGCGGTGACCGGAGCCCAGTGGGGCTCCCTGGTGGCCCATCAGGCCCGGGAGGTCGCGGGGCCGTTCGAGGACCTCATCGTGACGGAGCCGACGATGCGCAGCACGGCGCCGGCCATCCTGCTGGGCTGCGAGTCGCTCCGGGAGTCCGGCGCGGGGGACGAGGACATCGTGATCGTCACCCCCAGCGACCACATCGTCCGCGATCCGGACGCCTTCGCTGCAGCCCTGGAGCGCGCGGCGGAGGCCGCGGCGGAGGGATACCTGGCGACATTGGGCATCGTTCCCGACCGGCCCGACACCGGTTTCGGCTACATCCGCAAAGGCGCGGAGCGGGGGGCCTGGTTCGAGGCCGAGGCGTTCGTGGAGAAGCCCGACCTGGAGACCGCGCGGGAGTACCTGCGAAGCGGCGACTATCTCTGGAACGGCGGCGTGTTCGTCTTCACCCTCGGCTCTCTCCAGCGGGAGCTCGAGCGGACGGCCCCGGACCTGGCCGCCCTTGCGGGGCGGGGAGCGGAGGCCCTGGCCGGGGACTTCGAGGGCATCGAGCCCGTCTCCTTCGACTGCGCCGTCATGGAGCGGGCCCGGAGGGTGGCGGTGGTTCCGATGGACGCAGGCTGGTCCGACGTCGGATCCTGGGACGCGCTGCACGAGGTGTCCGACCGCGACGAGCGGGGCAACGCGACGGTCGGGGACGTGACGCTCCGGAATGCCTCCGACTGTTTCGTGGACTCCCGGAACCGGCTGACGGTGCTGAGCGACGTCGAGGGCCTCATCGTCGTCGATTCGCCCGACGCGCTCTTCGTCACGCGGCGCGGAGCCTCTCAGGGCGTGCGCGACGTCGTCCGGGGACTGAAGGCCGAGGGGCGGCGGGAGGTCAGCCAGATCTCCGAGTGTACGAGGCCCTGGGGGGCCTACCGGGTCCTCTGCGAGGCGGAGCGCTTCAAGGTCCGGCACCTGGTGATGACGCCGGGCAAGGCGGCATCGTTCCCGCCCCGCTGCCACAGCGCCGAGCACTGGATCGTCGTGAAGGGGGCGGCGCGCGTGCGCCTTGGAGACGAGGAGCGCTTCGTCCCCGAGGGGGACGGGATCTTCATCCCCAAGAACGTCCCCTGCCGGCTGGAGAACTGCGGGCGGATCGCCCTCGAGATCGTGTCGGTCCTGGAGGGCGAATATTTGGGCGAGGGCGAGGGAGAAGCCTGAAGCTCCGCGCTTTCCGGAACGCGCCCCTTTCTTAAGGCCTTATATTTACAATATTGAATGCGACAGCGGAAGGCGAGAGAAAATAAAAAAGGCCCACAAGCGACAGGTTATCCCCCAAATCCGCAGGCAAGAGAATTGCAGGACAATCCGATGAAGCCGGCAGGGGAA
>NZ_CAUUGJ010000112.1:0-7491 GCF_963544685.1 uncultured Fretibacterium sp.
GGCGTGCCTGCAGCTCGCCCTTCACCTGAGCTGGATTCTGATCCCCCAGAGCTCCGTCGGCCAGACCCTGGGTCTCTCGGAGGAGAATGTTCAGGACTGTTTCAACCTTCTGAGCCTGGCGGTTTTCATCCTTTCCACCTGGCTGTCCTTCAAGGCTCGCAACATCCTTCAGCTCTACGCCTCGCGCTACCTGGAGAAGAGCGTCGCCGTCCTGAGCATCGCTCCGTCGGGCCTGATGATCTTTCTTTTCGGTCCTCTTTATCTCCAGGGCCAGATCAACAGGATGATCGCCATGGAGCTGCTGAACCCCGACCTGTAGACCACAGACAAAAAGGAGCGGATACAAATGGCCTTGATGCAAATTGTAAGATGGGACTCCGGCCTGAACCCGGCGGACATCTTTGCCTGGCGCTATGTGGACCCCAAGAATCCGGACAGGAGCGACGCCCTGGGCAACTGGACCCAGCTGGTTGTCCAGGAATCCCAGGAGGCCATCCTCTTCCGAGACGGACAGGCGCTCGACCTCTTTGGGCCCGGGCGCTACGTCCTCTCCACGGACAACATCCCGCTGCTGAGGCGCCTGATCAATCTGCCCACCGGCGGCGAGACTCCCTTCAAGGCCCACGTCTGGTTCGTCAACAAGCTCAACATCCTGGACGTCAAATGGGGCACGCTCTCTCCCCTGCTCCTGCGCGATCCCGAATATCAGATCCCTATCCCCGTTCGAGCCTATGGACAGTTCGGCGTCCGCATCCGCGACAGCCGCAAGTTTCTGCTCAAACTGGTCGGGACCCGCACGCGGCTGACCCGGGACGAGCTCGTTGATTCCTTCCGGGGGCTGCTGCTCAGCCGCATCGGCGACATGGTCGCGAGCTACATCACGCTGCGGAAAATCAACATCTTCGACATCAGCGCCTACCTCAAGGACATGTCGGACGAGGCCGCGGAGGAGGTGCGCCCCGTATTCGAGGAGTACGGCATCGAGCCCGCGAACTTCTTCTTCGGGTCCATCAACGTGCCCGAGGACGACGAGGCCGTCCAGGACCTGAAAAAGGCGATGAGCGAGCGGGCGCGCATGAACGTCATGGGCTACAACTACCAGCAGAGGCGCTCCTTCGACGCCATGGAGGGGATGGCTCAGGCATCGGGCTCCGGCGACGGAGGCGGAGGGGGAAACCCCCTGCTCGGGGCCGGCATGGGGCTCGGCGCGGGCCTGGGCATGGGGGGAGCCTTCGGACAGATGGCCTCCCAGATGGGGCAATTCCTCAACACGTCCCCAACCGCCGCATCGCGTGCCTGCCCCAAGTGCGGCAAGGCCTGCGGCGAGGGACGCTTTTGTCCCTCGTGCGGCGCATCCCTTGCCCCCGGCTGCCCTCATTGCGGTGCGGAAATAGCCGCCGATGCTCGTTTCTGCTCCAAGTGCGGCAAGCCAATCTCGAGGGTGTGCGAGTGCGGCGCGGCGCTTGCCCCCGATGCGGCCTTCTGCTCCCGGTGCGGCAGGAGCACGGAGGGCGAAGCCTCTCAAAACTGACGAAAGCACGTGACGGAAAGGGGAAAACAACATGAGCAAGGCAACCAACAAGGTTCGGCATATCTTCAATCTCTTTCTTCTGCTGTTTCTGGTCGCGGTGGTGGCGGGGGTTTGCGTCTGGTTCCTGACGACCCCCGAGGCGCGGGGGACCACCTTCTGGATGTCCATGGGGTTCCTGGCCTTCGCCGCCCTGTTGGGCACCCTCTTCGCCTCCCGAATCGTGCTCCGAAGCAACGCGGGCAGGGAGATTCCCCACGGATTCTCCCACATTTACCTGCTCGCCCTCTATTTCATCTTCGTCATCGCCATGGCCTTGGTGAACGCCCGTATGGCGTTTTCCGTCACCACCTATTTCCTGATTCACATCGTCGGCCTGGCCATCTTCCTGATTCCGCTCCTCCTCACCAACATGGCCATGCTGAAGCTGAGCGGGGCGGACCGCAGGGAACAGCAACAGGGACGCCAAAATCTGGCGGCGGCGGCCACGCGCGTGAGGAACATGGCCGAGGACCTGAAAGGCATTGTCGCCGGCGATCGGGAGCGGATCGCTCCACTCCTCGCGCTGGCGGACTCCCTCCAGTACTCCGATCCCAGCGCCGCCCCCGGGGAGGCGGAGAACGCGCTGAAAGGCGCATTGGACGCCCTGGACGAGGAGGCCGAGATGATGATGGCCTCGCCCGATACCGAGCGAGGCCATCGATGGGAAAAAGTTCTAAGGGCCTGCGTCAAGGCGGAGCGCGCGCTCGAGGCGCGAAACGCGGCGCTCCTGAACTCCCGATAGGGCTCCCTGGTTCTGGGCGCCAGCTCCTTTCTTTTCATCGCATCGCGTCATAAAAACAAGGGCTCCCGGCCTGCCGCCGGGAGCCCTTGTTTTCGTATGAGGCATAAAGTGCTAGAAGAGGCCGGTTATCTTCCCGTTCTCGTCCACATCGATCGACAGGGCCGCGGGCTTCTTGGGCAGGCCCGGCATCGTCATGATCGCACCGGTGACCGCCACGAGGAACCCCGCCCCTGCGGAAAGACGCACCTCGCGCACCGTGATCCGGAAGTCCTTCGGACGGCCGACCTTGGTGGCGTCGTCGGAGAAGGAGTACTGGGTCTTGGCCATGCAGATCAGCAGGTCATCCTTGCCCAGCTCGTGGATGAGCTCGAGGTCCTTCTCGGCCTGAGGCGTGAAGTCCACGCCGTCGGCGCCGTAGATCTCCCTGGCAATGGCCGTCATCTTCTCCTTGGGGCTCATCTCGGGCTTGTAGATGAACTTGAAGTCGGAGGGTTTCTCGCACGCCTCGACGACCTTCTTCGCCAGCTCGACTCCGCCCTCGCCGCCCTTGCCCCAGACCTCGGAGAGCGCGAAGGAGGCGCCCATCTCGGCGCACTTCTTCTCCACCAGGGCCAGCTCGGCCTCCGTGTCCAGCGGGAAGCGGTTGATGGCGACGACGACGGGAAGCCCGAACTTCTGGATGTTCTCGATGTGCTTCTGGAGGTTGGGGATCCCCGCCTCGAGGGCCTTCAGATCCTCGCTGCCCAGCTCGGTCTTCTTTCTGCCGCCGTGCATTTTAAGGGCGCGGACCGTCGCGACGACGACGACCGCAGCCGGCTTGAGGCCGGCCATGCGGCACTTGATGTCCAGGAACTTCTCGGCGCCCAGGTCCCCGCCGAATCCGGCCTCCGTGACCAGGTAGTCGGCCAGCTTCAGGCCCAGACGCGTCGCCTGAACGCTGTTGCATCCATGGGCGATGTTGGCGAAGGGGCCGCCGTGGATGAAGGCGGGCGAGCCCTCGAGCGTCTGGACCAGGTTCGGCTTGATGGCATCCTTCAACAGAGCCGCCATGGAACCGGCGGCGCCGATGTCCCCCGCCGTGACGGGCTTGCCGTCGTAGGTGTAGGCCAGGACCATCCTGGAGAGCCGAGCCTTCAGGTCCATCAGGTCCATGGAGAGACAGAGGATCGCCATGACCTCGGAGGCCACCGTGATGTCGAATCCGCTCTCGCGCGGGACCCCCTCGGTACGGCCGCCCAGGCCGATGATCACCTTGCGCAGGGCACGCTCGTTCAGGTCCACCACGCGGCGGAACACCACGCGGCGGGGATCGATGTTCAATTCGTTGCCCTGCTGGAGGTGGTTGTCCAGCATCGCGGCGCAGAGGTTGTGGGCCGTAGTGATGGCGTGCAGGTCCCCGGTGAAGTGGAGGTTGATGTCCTCCATCGGGACCACCTGGGCGTAGCCGCCCCCCGCCGCACCGCCCTTGACCCCGAAACTGGGCCCCAGGGAGGGCTCGCGCAGAGCGACGCAGACCTTTTTGCCGATCTTGGACAATCCATCGGTCAGGCCCACGCTCGTCGTGGTCTTGCCCTCGCCCGCAGGCGTCGGGGTTATCGCCGTCACGAGGACCAGCTTACCGTCCGGCTTGTCCTTGAGCCCTTTGAGGACCTGGGGCTGCACCTTGGCCTTGTACTTGCCGTAAAGCTCAAGATCGTCCTCGGAGATCCCCAGCTTCTTCGCCACCTCCGTTATGGGGCTCATCTTCGCAGCCTGGGCAATTTCGATGTCGCTCGGTACCGTCATCACTCAACACTCCATTCTACTTGGTTTTGTTACTTTCCGAGAGGAAAAGAGAATCGGTTTCTCCTCAATCTCCGTTCTATACATTATAGTATAGCGATTGAAATGTGTTTTCATGACTGGCGGGCAAAAGGACATTGTCACCGGCCTCTTTGGGGGAAAGCGGAAAACGGGGCTCCGGACGAACATATCGAAACTCGGAGCCGGCTATCCCCCAATGGACGTCAGCGCTCGGAGAGACATCGGTGGGCTGCCAGGGTCTCGATCAGGGAGCCGTCGTCCTGGTCGTCCAGAAGCGCCTCCATCTTGTCGTACTCCTCCCCTCCGCCCAGAGAGCGCAGGATCTCCAGCATATCGTCGGCCTCCTCACCGAAACGCCCGGAGAGCAGGCCGAAGAGGATCACACCCCTGGAAAACCAGTTGAGCAGGTCGTGCGAGGAGGACCACACGTCCGAGAAGAGAAGGCTGAAGTGAAAATCCTCCTCCTCTTCCTCCGAGTCGTCGACGGGATCGGGGAAGTAACCCAGCATGTAGAAGGGGACGTTCGGGGCCATGGACAAAGCATCCCAGAACATCGCAGCGGCCTCACCAGTGCCGCCTTCCCCCTCCTCCGTCAGCATGAAACATGCTGCCAGCCTCGCATAGGCCCAGCCCAGCTGGCGGTCGCCGTCCTGCATCGTCTCGCGGAGGATGAGGGACCAATCGCGTTTTTCGATCAGGATCCTGTAATAAAGGCTTCTCACGGACCCCTGGTCGTCGAGGTCGTGACGCATGAGCTCCTGAACGATCTCGAAGGAACGCTCGTCGTCCTCCATGGAAAAGAGGGTAAAGGCCGCCCTCTGCAGGAGCGCAAGGTAAACCGTCCCCAGCTCGTCCTCGGCGAAGTCCTCCTCGGGGATCCCCTCCTCCCTCAGAACGCTGCGGGCGTTCTCGATGGCATGGACGAGTATCGGCAGGCGCACGTCGTCGTCCTCGGTAAGATCGGCCTGAAGCAGGAGGACCTCGGGGTTTTCGGGGTCCAGCTCCAAAGCCCGCTCCACCAGCTCCTCGACCTCCCCGGCATCCTCGGATTCATAGGCCCGTTCCAAGAGGTCCTCGATGTCCCCGGTTCCATTCCCCATGTTCCACACCCCTCAATTCTCTGACATCCACTGCTCCATCGATATTTTCATTTGGTATTCCCGCCTGGGGGAAGATTCCTATTTCCCGCCCGTGTCCCAGCCTCCGCCTCCACCGCCATCCGATGGAGCGCGGCCTTTGTCTCCGTCTCCGACATCCCACTGCGATCCGGGGTTTTCCTCTCCGGGTTTGGAGGGGGACGGAGCCGGAGAGGTCCCGGACGAACGCCCCCCGATCCGCCCGTTTCCGTGACGGTACGCGCACAGAGCGTTCAAGGGGACGGGGCCATGCCACAGGAGCCCCCAGGATCGGGCCAGATTGGCCAGATCGCAGGCATTTCCGCACGTCCAGAAGAACTCCTTTTCCCTCAGCCGCTCCACGATCCAGGGACGCCGCAGCCGCAGGGCCTCCCAGGTATACTGCCCGCCAGCCGGGGACACCTTCTTCCACCTGTCCGCCAGCCAGACCCAGACCCCCGGCCTCCCCGAACGCCAGGCCAGGACCGTGCAGGCCAGAGGATCCTCGAGAATGCCCATGTTGTCGCATCCGAGGGCTCGAATTTCACGAAACTCATCGCACCTGAGGAAGTCATCGCACATCCAGGAGGCCGTCACCCGGGTCAGCTCGGGCACCCTCATGGGGATGACGGAGCCCACGAGGACATCGGTCGGGACGATGCTGCCGTCGACGCCCGTACGGCCGTACACCCAACGGTTGGGCGCCACCTGAGCCACCGCGAAGCCATCGAACGTGGCGTACCATCCCGCAGGCATCCCCTGAGGACGCCAGACCTCGAAGTTCAGCCCATAAGGTCTTTGATATGCCGCCATCACGGTGTTCGCCAGAACGCTCCGCGTCGGCAGCGTAAAGAATTTCCCTCCCATGTCCCCCATGGGGACGAGGACGGACCGGGCGTCGGCCTGCCCCCCCGACAGGTGAAGCAACAACAGGATCACGGCGACAAGAGAGCCCTTTCCCGAGGTCCGAAGCATCCCAAAGATCACTCCTCCGTCTCACGATTCCCAAACGCGCCCCAAAGCCCCTGTGCATACGACCCGGTCCATTGAATTATATCAGGAATGCGAACCTGCCGGACATTTTTGCATCAAAATACCGGCCGATGCGCTATAATTGAAGGGGAATTCCATTCAGAATAAATTGATGGACGGAGGGGACCCATGACCGGGACAAGCGACGTTTCGAGCCGCGTTTGGGACGCGGCAGCCCGCGCTGCAGGCGCGTCTTTCGGCCTTGCGGAAAAGGCTGCAGGACGCTCCGTAGGCGTGAGCGACACGGAGGAGGAGCGCGAGGCGGCGCTGGAAAAGGTACAGGAGGCCAGGGAGTCCGTCTCCAAGACGACGTTCCGCATGTGGGACCGTCATGCCGAGATGGTGAAGAAGTCTCAGGCTTTGCATAAGGCCAAGATCCGAAAGGACGCCATCGCCCGCCGCAACCGGCAGAATCGGGAGCGCCAGACGGAGCTTCTGGCCGAGATGGCGCTCGAGAACGCCCGCCGCTCGAAGTGGCTCAACGCCGCCTCGCTGCAGCGGAGAAAGGCGGCTTCGCCCCTTTAGCTTCCTCAGGCAGGGTCAAAGCCCATCAGGCCGACGGCCGCGATTTTCGAGACGGGGGATGCCCTTTCGGGCACCCCCCGCTGTGCTCCTCAGCCCTCTCCGCCCTCCGCCCCCTCGAAGCGGTCCGGAAAAAAGGACCGCACTTCTTCCAGGAAGCGGTCAACGCGTTCCGGAGTATGAATGAAGTTGGGATCGGACAGATCCAGAACCAGGAAGTTGGGGATATCCATCTCCATCTTGACGAAGTCGATGAAGGGAGCATAGGCGTTGTAGAGCATCCGCCAGTACTCCTCGCCCGCCGCGATCTCGTCGTCGCGGCCGCGCTCGTGGATTCGGCGCATGATCTCCTCGAAGGGACAGTGCACCAGAATCAGGAGGCGCGGCGCCTTCGTGTAGCGAAGGAGGGAGTCGTAGAGGGTCAGATAGCAGCCGAACTGGCTGTCCCTGAAATACCCCTGCTTGTAGTACAGCGTCGCGTAGACCTTGTCTCCGAAGATGCTGCGGTCCAGAATATACTGCTCCTCCTCCGAGGCGCAGAGGTACTGGGCGAAGCGCGTGACCAGGAAGTTGAGCTGCATGGGAAAAGCCCACTTGCGGTCGTGATGGAAACGGCTCAGCAGGTCGTGCTGATCCCGAAACTCCTCCGGCATCACCTTGAATCCGAGCCGCTCCGAGAGCAGGTTCACGATCGTCGACTTCCCGCT
>NZ_CAUUGJ010000113.1:0-7448 GCF_963544685.1 uncultured Fretibacterium sp.
GCCACATGCGGGCGTAAAGCCCGTTTGCCGCCAGCAGCTCGTCGTGCCGCCCCCGCTCCTCGAGGCGCCCCTCATGCAGCACCAGGATCTGGTCGGCCCTTCGGATCGAGGAGAGCCGGTGTGCGATCACCAGCACCGTCTTGCCCTTGATGAGCTCCGTCAGGGCCCTCTGGATCTCGAACTCGTTCTCCGGGTCGGCGAAGGCCGTCGCCTCGTCCAGCACCAGGATGGGCGCGTTCTTCAGGACGGCCCGGGCGATGCAGACGCGCTGCTCCTCCCCGCCGGACAGGTAGACGCCACCCGAGCCGATGGGGGTGCCGTACCCGTTGGGGAGGCGCTCGATGAACTCGTGGCACTGGGCAGCACGCGCCGCGGCGATCACCTCGTCGTCCGTCGCGTCCGGCCGCCCGACCCGGATGTTGTTCATCACGGAGTCGAAGAACAGGAAGTTGTCCTGAAACACGAACGACACCGTGTCCATCAGCGTCTCGACCGGGATGTCCCGGACGTCCACGCCCCCGATGAGGATCTCTCCTTCCCCCTCCCTCACGTCCCAGAAGCGCGGAATCAGGCTGGCGACGGTGGATTTGCCCCCGCCCGATGGGCCCACGAGGGCGGTCACCCTCCCCTCCTCCGCATGAAAGGAGACGGACGACAGGGCACGGGCGCGCGTGGAGAGGGCGCTCGCGTTTTCCGGCCCCTCCGCGTCGTAGGAGAAGGTCACGTCCCGGAACTCGACGTCGAACCGCCTCGGCGTCCTGGGGTTTCGGGGCTCGGGAACGGGCTTCCGGTCCATCACGGCCTCGATGCGTTCCACGCCCTCGTCTATCTGCCGGCCCTGCATGGCCAGCATCGCCAGATTCATCATGGGGGCCGCCGCTCCGGGCGCCATCACCACGAAGAACAGGAACGTCAGCGCAAAGGCCTGGCCCGTCGGGTCGTCCCGAAGGATCAGGAGCCCGACGGGCAGCAGGAGGGCGAGGAAGGAGTTGGCGACCACGCGAAACAGGATGTAGCCGTTCCGACAGGCGTTGGTGAACTGGATGCACAGCCTCCCGTAGTCCTGAAGGTCGGCGTAGAAGCCCCGGAAGGACTGCACGGTGCGGCCGAACACCTTGACGATCTGCATCCCGCGGACGTACTGCACAGCCGAGGCGTTGACCCGCTCCAGCGCGTCGTAGTACGCCTTCAGGTTGTCCCGGCCCTTTTTCCCGAACCAGAGGGACCCCTGAAAGGCGAGCGCGGCGACGAACGCCCCCACGCAGGTCAGCGCCAGGGGCACGCTGAGGAAGAACAGCGCCACGACCAGGACGAGCACCGTGACCGTCGCATCGACCACCTCCGGGATCTTATGGGCGACGAAGAGCTCGATGTCCTCGACGTTCTGCTCCATCGTCTTCTTGACCGCGCCGATGGTGGTGCCCGAGAGGAACCCCAGCGGCAGCCTGCCGATGTGGCGGGCGAGGCCCATCCGGATGCCGTACAGAATCCGGAACGCAGCCACGTGCGAGGCTATCAGGGACGCGTACCGAACGACGAACCCCAGCACCATGGCCCCGAAGGCGACGGCCCCCTGATGGATAAAGAACCCCGAGTTCTCCGGCGTCACCCCATGCTTCAGCAGCTCGCCCAGAATGAAGTACACGTTCAGGAAGGGCACCAGCATCAGCGCCGCACTGACGGCCGAGAGCACGCAGGAGAGCGTCACCAGCCCCCGCCGCTGCCCGGCTATCTCCAAAAGCCGGGCGATTCCGCTCCTTTTCTTTTTTTCCATAAAAACACGCCCCTTTCCGAAGAAGATTCCGAGGACAAAACGCAGGATGAGCCAAGAAACGTCCGCAGTTATATTTGATTACACAAACTCTGATATCGTATTTTACAACGTTCCGATCCTCCGGGACATGACCAAACGGGAGCAAAACATGACGGATCGGGAGAAGGGGGACCGAGTCGCCCCCGCCCTCACAGGAATCCCCGAATTAAGTTCGAGGAACCATAACGTAAAGATTGGTGTCCCCGTTTGCGGGACGACGACGCTCAATATGGGAAGCAAGCGCTGACAGGGTATCGGTTATAATAAGAAAAGAGAAGTGGTGGGTTTCAACTGAACTTTCACAAAGAAGCATTGAAAAGAAACACTTCGAGGAGGGGGATTTTTTTGGAGGTCAAGAAGACGAAAAAGACGATGGATGGAAACGAGGCGGCGGCGTGGGTATCCTACGCGTTTACGGAGGTTGCGACGATCTACCCGATCACCCCTTCCTCCCCGATGGCGGAGCACGTTGACCGCTGGTCGGCGGAGGGGCATCTCAACCTATTCGGACAGAGGGTGAGGCTGGTCGAGATGCAGGCGGAACACGGGGCGGCCGGGGCCATGCACGGCGCGCTCGAGGCGGGGGCCCTGGCGACGTCCTACACGGCGTCCCAGGGGCTGATGCTGATGATCCCCCCGATGTACCGCATCGCCGGGCAGCTGCACCCCGGAGTGCTTCACGTCAGCTCGCGGACGGTGGGAACCCACGCCTTCTCCATCTTCGGGGACCAGTCCGACGTCATGGCGTGCCGTCAGACCGGGTTTGCGCTGCTCTCCTCGGGCAGCGTCCAGGAGGTGGCGGACCTGGCGGCGGTGGCGCACCTGTCGGCCATCAAGGGACGGGTGCCCTTTCTGCACTACTTCGACGGGTTCCGGACCTCTCACGAGATCCAGAAGATCGAGGTGCTCGACTACGAGGAGTTCAGCAAGCTGTTGGACTGGGGCGCCGTGGATGCGTTCCGCAAGACGGCGCTGAACTCCGAATATCCGGTCCAGCGCAGCACGGTGCAGAACCCGGACATCTTCTTCCAGGCCCGGGAGGCCTGCAACCCATGGTACGACAACCTGCCCAAGATCGTCGAGGGCTACCTGAAGGAGATCAGTCGTCTGACGGGCCGGCACTACGGACTTTTCAACTACTGGGGCGTCCCCGACGCCGAGCGCGTCATTGTGGCCATGGGGTCGGTCAGCGGCGTCCTTCGGGAGGTCGTGGAACACCTCAACGCCAAGGGGGAGAAGGTGGGCTTTCTGCAGGTCCATCTCTACCGCCCCTTCTCCGAGGAGCACCTGTTCGCGGCGCTGCCGAAGACCGCGAAACGGGTCACCGTTCTGGACCGGACGAAGGAGCCGGGGGCGTCCGGGGAACCGCTGTTCAAGGACGTGGCGACCGCGATGATCGGCCGCGCCGAACATCCGGCCATCTACGCCGGGCGCTATGGGCTCTCCTCCAAGGATGTCTCACCCGCCCAGATGCTGGCGGTGTTCGACAACATGAGCCAGCCCGAGCCGAGAAACCATTTTACGGTGGGCATCAACGACGATGTCACCCACCTCTCTCTGCCGGTCGGGCCGCTCGTGGATACGGGGGACCCCGGGACGGTCAACTGCAAGTTCTGGGGGCTGGGCTCCGACGGAACGGTCGGGGCGAACAAGAACTCCATCAAGATCATCGGGGACAACACGGACTTCTATGTTCAGGCCTACTTCGAGTACGACACGAAAAAGTCCGGCGGCGTGACGAAATCGCACCTGCGCTTCGGCAGGAACCCCATCCACTCGACCTATCTCGTCAGCTCCGCGGACTTCGTGGCCTGCCACAACCCGTCCTACATCGAGCGGTACGATATCGTGTCCGACGTCAAGCCCGGCGGGGCCTTCCTTCTGAACTGCGCCTGGGACCTCCAGGGGCTCGAGGAGAACCTGCCGGCATCGGTGAAGCGGCAGATCGCCGATAAGAAGATCCGCTTCTACACCCTCGACGCGACGGGCATCGCCCAGAAGATGGGGCTGGGCGGGCGTATCAACACCCTGCTTCAGTCGGCCTTCTTCAAGATCTCCGAGATCCTCCCCATAGAGGACGCCGTGCGCTATATGAAGGACGCCATCAAAAAAACCTACGGCAGCAAGGGCGACAAGGTCCTGAACATGAACTACGACGCCGTGGACCGCGGCATCGAGGGGCTGGTGCAGGTCGAGGTCCCCGCCTCCTGGTCCGCGCTGGAACCCGAACCCGTCCGGCGTCCCGGCGCGGACCTGCCGCGCTACATCCGGGAGGTCCTCATCCCCGTGAACGCCCTCAAGGGAGACGACCTGCCCGTGAGCACGTTTGTGGACGACGCCAACGGAACCGTCCCTCTGGGGACCTCCAAGTACGAGAAGCGCGGGACGGCGATCAACGTCCCCCAGTGGATCCCCGAGAACTGTATCCAGTGCAACCAGTGCGCCTTCGTCTGCCCCCACGCCTCCATCCGTCCCTTCCTCCTGGACGAGGGGGAGAAGGCCGCGGCGCCGAAGGACTACGTCACGCTTCCGGGGCGGGGCAAGGGCTTGGAGGGCTACGGGTTCCGCATCCAGGTGGATCCCCTGGACTGCGTCGGCTGCGGAAGCTGTGCCGAGACCTGTCCCGCCAAGAACAAGGCGCTGGTCATGAAGCCTCTGGAGAGCCAGCTCCCCGAGATGGAGAACTGGAACTACTCCCTGACCGTCTCCGAGAAGCCGAACCCCATGGACAAGTTCTCGGTGAAGGGGAGCCAGTTCGAGCAGCCGCTGCTCGAGTTCTCCGGCGCCTGCGCCGGGTGCGGCGAGACGCCCTACATGAAGCTGATGACGCAGCTCTTCGGCGACCGCATGTATCTGGCCAACGCTACGGGATGCACCCAGGCCTGGGGTGCGGCCTCCCCCTGCGTCCCCTACACCACCAACAGTCGGGGACATGGGCCGGCCTTCTCCAACTCGCTCTTCGAGAACAACGCGGAGTTCAGCCTCGGGATGTGCTTCGCCGTCGAGCAGCAGCGCGAACAGCTGGCTATGAGGGCGCGTGCGTTTCTGCCCCGTTGCTCGGACGAGCCCCTGAAGAATGCCCTGACCGCTTGGCTCGACGGCTTCAACAAAACCGAGGGGACGCGTGAACGCGCCGACGAAGCGATAGCGGCCGTGGCGCGCGTCGCCCCGGGCTCGGACGACGAGGATTGCCGCTACCTCTGGCAGAACCGCGAGCATTTCGTCAAGAAGTCCATGTGGATGTACGGAGGGGACGGCTGGGCCTACGATATCGGATACGGCGGGTTGGATCACGTCCTGGCCCTCGGTCCCGACGTCAACATCCTGGTGGTGGACACGGAGGTCTACTCCAATACGGGCGGGCAGTCATCCAAGGCCACGCCCGTCGGGGCGGTGGCGCAGTTCGCGGCATCGGGTAAGAAGGTCAGGAAAAAGGACCTGGGCACGATGGTCATGAACTACGGAAACGTCTACGTCGCTCAGGTGGCGATGGGCGCCGACCCCAACCATCTGGTCAAGGTCCTGAAGGAGGCGGAGTCCTACAGGGGGCCGTCCCTGATCATCGCATACGCACCCTGCATCAACCACGGGATCGTCAAGGGGATGGGCTTCTCCCAGAAGGAGTCCAAGCTGGCCGTCGAGGCCGGATACTGGCACCTCTACCGCTACGATCCCCGGCGGGGCAAGGAGGGGCTCAATCCGTTCGTCCTGGATTCCAAGGCGCCCACCCGCCCGCTGAGGGAGTTCCTGATGGGCGAGGTCCGCTATTCGGCCCTCGAACGGACCTTCCCGGAGGAGGCGAAGGTGCTCATCGCAATGGCCGAGGAGGACGCAAAGGAGAAGTACGAGCGCTACAGGCAGATGGCCGCCGCGAAGGAGATCGGCTGCATCGCCGCCAGCTGATCCGCTCGAGTTTCCGCCTCTCGCGGCTTTATCGGGGGCAAAAAGCGAAAAAGTCCCGCCAACCTCCCGTTGGCGGGACTTTTTGTCGTCACTCCGTGATTCTCGGCCTTCGAGCGGGAGAAAGGCCTGCCGATCTCTCTCCTAAAAAGCCAGGAGGTACATCAGGGCGATGTTTATCAGGAGCAGCAGCAGCGCCGTGCCCCTCTGCACCCTGAGCACCTCGTTCAGATTCCGGATCCCCAGGCGTTCCGCGGGAAGGACGTTGAAATTCAGCCCCATGGGGGTCATCAGGGTTCCGCAGTAGCCGGAGAGCATCGCGATAATCCCCGCAACGGCGGGATCGGCTCCGAGCCGCCGGACGACCAGGGGAATTCCTATCCCCGAGGAGACGACGAGAAAAGCGGGAAAGGCGTTCCCCATCATCATGGAGAAGAACGCCGTAACGACGCAATAGACGGCGGCGGCCATCAGTTTGCTGTCTATTACGACGAACGACTCGGCCATCTCCAGAATGACGCCGCCCATTCCAACGGTTTCGAAAACCACCCCGAAGGCGGCCAGCAACTGAGGAAGGAGCGCAGCCCACCCCATGATGTCGAACATTCTATGTCCATCATGTACGAGGGCGACAGGCGTCTCGCGAAAAAACAGCATGAGACCGATAAGAATAACGATGTTGCTGATCCCGAAGGCGAACAGAATTTCTACATTCCAAACCCAATGGAGGGTCAGCGTGGAGGCGAACAAAAGCAGGAAGGGAGAAAAAAGCCACCTTCCGAAACGGTCTGCGACAGCCTTTTGGCGCTCGTCCGAAGGGAGCTCGTGCCGGCCCGGCTTGATGCCTATCACCACGACAAGGAATACCATCAGGACGACGCATCCCCCCGTGACGGCGGCGGGAAGGACCGTGCCGAAGGCAAACGTTCCCCCCAAAAGCCCCGTGAAGAGGACGTTGCCCCACCTCTTGGGGTTGCCGTTGTCCATAAGGGCCATCAGGGAGAAGAGAAACAAAAGGGCTCCTATGATACGGTAGATGCTCTCCATATCGAAAGCTTCAAAGACCGTTGACAGGTTCACGCTTTCCAAGCCTCTTCCCCGGCTTCGCGGCGCAGGGCCGAATCCAGAAGAGCACAACGCACCATAACGATAACATAGGCCGCCAGCGCCGTGGGGAGGGCGTAAAGAACAAGCCTGAGAATGCTGACCGGGTATCCGGCCTGTTCCAATACCGCCCTGACGAACAGGCTTCCTCCGGAAGCGATGAAGAGCAGCTGTCCGAAGAAGTTGCCGCAGTTCTCCGTCGCTACGATCATGGCCTTGACACGGTCGACCATGCTGGGCAGAAGCCTTCCCTCTCGCTTTGCGGCCTCGAGGACCATGGGGGCGACGAGGGTACGGGCGATCTGATGCCCCCCGAGCATGATGCCCAGCGCTACCGAGGCCTGCCGAACCGTCATGTACAGCTGAAGAATGCGTCCGGCCGTAGCGTCCTTGACATACTGGAATTCGGCCTCCATTTTTTTGTACAGCCCCAGTCGTTCAAGGAGTCCCCACAAGGGCAGGACCAGGAAAAAGATGGACAGAAAACGGTAGGCTACGAAAGCGTTCCCGATCATTTCAAGGATGGCGACGGGGGAGATTCCGGCGAACAGGCCCATAACGAAGATAACGAGCAAAATGGTCAGGAGCAGATTGAACTCGAAAGTCGTACCGATCAGGATGATCAGAATAC
>NZ_CAUUGJ010000114.1:0-7390 GCF_963544685.1 uncultured Fretibacterium sp.
GCGTGGACGGCAGCACGGTGCCCGACGACGGCTCGGGGCCGATCGGGTGTTCCTCGGCGCGACGGCGTCTTCAACTGGCAACGCTCTTCCCGGGGCGGACCGTCGAGCCCGTTCGGGGCAACATCCAGACCCGACTGCGCAAGCTGGACGAGCCGGATGCGTCGGGCAGCAGGCCGTTCTCGATGCTGGTGCTGGCCGCCGCCGGGCTGCGCCGTCTGGGGCTGGAGGGACGGATCGACCGCCTCCTGTCCCCCGACGAGATGGTCCCGGCCGCGGGCCAGGGGATCCTGGCCTGTCAGGGGCGGGCGGGGGAGGACTACGCGTACCTGGATGTCGTTCGCGACCGGGACGCGGAGGACTGCGCCGCGGCCGAGCGGAGTTTCGTCGCGGCGCTGGGCGGCGGGTGCGCCCTGCCCGTGGCGGCCTATGCCGTCGCGGAGGGGGACATCCTGAACCTGTCGGGCTTCTACGCGGACGAGGTGCGGGGGATCCGCCGGACCGGAAAACTGTCGGGTCCCAGGACGGAGGCGGGGAGCCTGGGCCGTGAGCTGGCGGCGCGTCTGAGGGCGGCACGGTGGGACGATGGGAGGACGGAGGAACGATGAGGAGCGAACGGAGGAAGGGCGAGCCCATGGGAAAGGTCTGGCTCGTCGGGGCCGGGCCGGGCGATCCGGGGCTGCTGACGCTGAGGGGCCGGGAGGTCCTGGAGCGGGCGGAGGTGGTGGTGTTCGACCGGCTGGTGGGCGCCGGGCTCTTCGCCTTCTTTCCCGAGGGGGCCGAGCGGTTGGATGTCGGCAAGGAGGGGGGACGCCATCCGGTGCCCCAGCGGGAGATCGAGGCGCTCCTGGTGGACCGCGCGCTTGCGGGCAGGCGGGTCGTCCGCCTCAAGGGCGGGGACCCGTTCCTGTTCGGGCGCGGCGGCGAGGAGATCGAGGCGCTTCTGGCCCACGGCGTGCCCTTCGAGGTGGTGCCCGGCGTGACCTCGGCTTTCGCCGCCCCGGCCTGCGCCGGGATACCGGTGACGCATCGGGGCGCCGCGTCGTCGGTGCACGTCGTCACCGCCCACACGAGGGACGGGGACCTGCCGGACCGGGACTTCGAGGCTCTGGCCCGTCTGGATGGGACTCTGGTCTTCCTCATGGGCGTCGGGGCCGCCGGGGCGCTCTGCTCCCGCCTCGTGGAGGCGGGGATGGCCCCCTCCACGCCCGCAGCAGCGGTCGAGCGGGGCACGACGGCACACCAGCGCCTCGTCGCCGGGACCCTGGCCTCCCTGCCCGAGCTCGCCCGTTCCGCGGGCGTCCGCCCGCCCGCCGTCCTCGTCGTGGGGGAGGTCGTGGAGCTCGCCGAACGCTTCGGTTGGCGGGGAGCCCTGCCCCTTTCCGGCGTGAGGGTGCTCGTGACCCGTCCGAGGGGCCGTGCGGGGCGTCTGTCCCGGATGCTGCGGGATGCGGGGGCCGAGGTGGCGGAGTTCCCCTGCATCGCGACGGAGCCCCTGACGGGCCCGCTGCCCCTTCTGGAGGGCGCGGGCTGGGTGGGGTTCACCAGCGTCACGGGGGTCGAGGCGTTCTTTGGGCTGTTGGCGTCCGCCGGCCGCGACGTCCGCGAGCTCGGGTCCGCGCGCGTCGCCGCCATCGGCCCCGCGACGCGGGACGCGCTGCGCAGGCACGGGCTTCGCGTCGACTACATGCCGGACGTATACGACGGCGCGCATCTCGCCGAGGGGCTGGCCGACCGCATGGGAACGGGGGACATCCTGCTCTTTCGGGCGGAGTCGGGCTCGCCGGAGCTGACGGAGGTCCTGAGGGCCCGGGGCGTTCCCTTCCGCGAGGCGGCGCTCTACCGCACGCGGTACGCGAGGGGCGCCCCGCTCCCCGACTTCGATATGGCCCTCTTCAGCAGCGCCTCGACGGTTCGGGGGCTTGCGGCGTGCGTCCCGGACGGTTGGGACCGCTCCCGGGTCCAGGCCGTCTGTATCGGGGAGCAGACGGCGCGAGCCGCCGCCGGGGCGGGGTTTGCGAACGTGACCACGGCGTCGTCCGCCACGCTCGAAGCGCTGGTCGAGGCGGCGATCCGGGCGGCGTCATCATCCTGCCCGGATGCCCGAACACATTGGTCGCCTGGACAACGCATGTAAGCGCCGTTTCCGGGGAAACGGCGCTTCAGCTTACGATTCCTCTGATCTCCTCCTCCGACAAACCCGTTGTCTCCACAATGATATCCATAGCCAAGCCGCGCGCTGAAAGGTTTCGGGCCATCTCCTCTCTTGCGGTCCGTAAGCCCTGCTGCAGGCCCTGTTGCAGGCCCTGTTGCAGGCCATCCTGCAGTCCTCGCTCCTTGGCCTCCCTGAGCTGTTCGGACAGGGAGTGCTCATAGTCCGTCTGGGCGCGTTCGCGCATCAGATAGCCCACCCACTGCTGCGGGTCGGTGACAAACATCTCCTCCAGCTTCAGGATCCTCTCGATATCCGCGTCGCGCGACGCCAACTGTTTCAAGCCCTCCACACCTCCTATGCCTCCCATATAGCTCAACATCCGTTCCAATCCCGTTTGAGGCGTCTTTCTCAATTTCTTCAGCTTGGGGATCTCCAGGTAATGAAGCTCGATATCCTCACAATAGCACCGGTACGTCTCCGTATCCAGAAGGCGGTGAACGGAATGATAGGACTGAGGTTTATCCTCCAGAAGCTCGAAATTCAGAATGCCGACGAAGATGACAGGGTGAAGGGCGCCGTAGGAATCGCCCTGACGAATCTGGGTCACATAGCTGTTCATCACGTAGAACAGGCTGCGCTTGAAGATGTGCGGTTCCTTTGCGACCTGCACCTCGACATGA
Source organism: uncultured Fretibacterium sp. (assembly GCF_963544685.1). Classification (NCBI taxonomy): domain Bacteria; kingdom Thermotogati; phylum Synergistota; class Synergistia; order Synergistales; family Aminobacteriaceae; genus Fretibacterium; species uncultured Fretibacterium sp. Next base: position 2,833 of record NZ_CAUUGJ010000114.1, read on the forward strand.
AAAATTCTGCCGTCCCTGCCCCTGGCCCGGACGTCGAAATGGGAGATCTTTCCATCCTCCAGAAAGGGATCGAACTCCCTGTCCATGTAGTCCAGATCCTCAATCTGCCTGTCCTCACCCAGCACGCTGTTGAGAAATCGGATCAAGATGTCCTTGTGATGTTCGGAGGCGAAGATGAACTTGAACAGCCTGTCGTTCAGCCTGTTGAGCGTCGCCGTCCTTTCGTCGATCCTGTCTCTGCTCATTTGCAGCCTCCCTGTGCCGATTTCCCGGCTTTTCACTCCGAGTGCAACACCTCGAGAAAGGGGGTCGAAAAACAAGCTCCCGATTGGCAGAAAGTCCCTGGATTCAAGCTGCGATGCCGGACCTGCAGCAACGGGACCGAATTTACACATCTTACTATAAATAAGTGAGAAAATACACTATCGACGCTTGCCATCCCGGGAACGCCGCACCGCCTGCCGCCGGCATGAATCTGCGGGCGACTATATTGCGCCCTCTTGCCAGGACAAGTTATGAAAAAACCGAATGGCCCTTTTTTGCGTCCATCGTCTGGGTACAGGCTCCCGAAGCCACCTGTCCGGATGCCTGCTTGCATGGAGGCGCACGAGTCCTTGACATATTTTACCTTGGTGCCTACTATAGAAAGAAGAATAAAAATGGAAATATGTATGTATTGTCTGGAATCGTTATGAATTCGGGGGCGGCGCGGGATCCGGGTACGACCTGAGTGAATAGGCGGATTCTATGGAACTATAAAGGCGCGGAGCGTCCCCTTCGGGACGTTCCGCGCCTTTATATATGTGTGGAGACGGTTCGGTCGGTTTCGCAGACGTTTTTGCCGGAGAATGACGAGCCGTACGGCGGCTTCGATCGCGAATGGGGTGCATTCCGGAGAGTGGACCAATGGCGGATTAGACGGGTTATATGGAGGATCGATGGAGGTGCGATCATGAAGAGGCGGTGTCTTTTTCTTGCAGCGGTGTTGTCGGCGTTCTGGGGGGGACGGATGGTTTTCGCGGAAATGCAGGTTCGTCTTTTCTTCCCGCCTGAAGCCTATGTCGGCGTACCTTGCCGTTATACGGTCGCGACGGTCGAGGCGATGAAGGGCGCGACTTTGCTTACGGTCGAGGACGCCTCTGGCCGGGTCCTCCATGAGAACCTGCCCTTGTCGGTCGAAGGCGGAATCTATGCGGCGACGCGCCGGCCCCTGTTCCTTCCGGCTGAGGGCGGCTACCGCTTTCGGGCGGCCCTGACCGACCACTCCGGGGCAACCTCCTTCTTTTCCTTTCCCGTCCGTTGCCGTCCGGCGCCGAAACCTCTGAGGGACTTCCGAGTCTCCAAGGCCCCCTATTATGTGGGGCAGAGCTTCGAAGTTGCGGCGCTCTTCGCATCCCTGCCCGGCAGCGTGGATATCGGCATCCTGAAGGACGGCGATTACCAGGGTGCCGATGTCGTTCTGAACAGCGGCGATCTGGAGGCAATCGGGTATCCGACGCCCCGTGCGTCCGGGGTTCACGAGGTCGTCCTGACCTTCGTCGATCCCTCCACGCGGAAGGTCTGCAGAGAGTCCATCCCCGTTTATGTCGATACCTACGATCGCGGCGGTGGGAAGGCCGCAGTCGAAAAGGGTGGCGGAGGCTGTCGCTCCTTTCCATTTTTCATTTCGTCGTTTTTTCTCGTGCTGTTCTTCTTTGGCGTTAAAAGGGAGGTTAAAAGAGGCAGGGGACGTACAGTCTGCCTTCTTCTGTTGGCGGTGCCGCTGGCCCTGGCGGCGTTTCCCGCCGGAGCTGCGACCTACCGGGTGACCGACCCGGGGGACGACATGAACGATCCGCCCGCCGGAAGCCTTCGGTCTATCTTATGGACGATCCGGCTGCTGGGGACGGAGGGGGATGTCATCCAATTTGCGCCGTCGGTCCATGAGATCGACCTGTGCGGCGTGCTTGACGCGAGTTCGATAAGAGGGCTGAAAATCGATGCCAGCACGGGCCGTGAGGGAAAGCGTCTGGTTCTTGGCCTTCGCGACGGGGGTTACCGTCATCTGCACGCCGCTGGGGATTTCCTCGCCAACGGGCTGGTACTGAAGGGGTTCGGCAGGGGGGACCCTCGGAATACGGGGGAGTGCAATGGGGGCCTGCTCTGCAACTGCAGCGGTTTTGTCCTCGAGGACTGTTCCTTTGTCGACATCGCCGGAGGGGAGGCCGCCGTGGTCGTCAGCTTCGACGTTCACTACGGCCGCGACTCGCGGATGGAACGTTGCCTGTTTCGGGGGAACGAATCCCGAAGCGGTCCCGGTGCATTGTTGGCGGATGGCGTCAACCTGACGCTGTTGCGAACGTTCGTGGGCTGGAACCGTGCGGACCGTGGGGGTGCAGCGGCCGTCTCCGGTCCCTCGCCGTGGCCCTCGGTACACAACACGATTGTCGGCAATCGGCTTGGCAATGTCGTCGTCTCTCCGGATTTCACGATATGTCGGCCGGCGGCGGGTCATGCTGCCGTGGAAGAGGTTCCCTTTGCCGCGCATCATACATTTTCCCCCTCGATAATAAGGAAGTGGGGTCCCGAGGTTTGCCTTGTGCTGAAGGATTGCCTTCTCGTCGACAACGAGACGGAATCGGCCGGCGGCGCGGTGGAGGCCCAGGCCCTGACGCTGTGCAACAGTACGTTGTTCGGCAACGTCGCGAGGCGGAGTAATTCCGCCGTTTCTGGGGTGCAGCCGCTCTTTTATGCCTCGCTGCTGGCGGATGGGCTCGAGGACAGTGCGGACGGCGTTGCCCTGGATGAAAACCGCAATCTGGTTGAAGCGCCGTCCGTCGACATGTCGGACGGCACGGTCGGAGAGGTTTTCGAGTTGTGGCCCCCGGAGGCCGAGGATCGCGGGGGCTACGCGCCCACAATTCCGATACGATACGCCGGTCCTGCCGAGGGGAGGGTTTCCGCCGACCTGCCGGCTATCCTGACGGATTACCCCTGGAATTTCCGGGCCGATGCACGCGGCGTTCCCCGTGATTATTCGAAAGGGGCCTCCGTCGGCGCCTGGGGGTTTGGGCAGGTCTCACTTCTTCCGGGAAATATCCGGAATTCCACGACGATCGCGTTCCGCCCAAAAGAAACGGGCTCGATCAAGGTGAAACTGGTGGAGAAGATCGAGACCGGATCGGACAGGGTGACGAACTGCCTGAAGGACGTGAAAATCCGTTTCGAGCTGATGCAGGGCAACAATCTTGGACGGCTGCCCCAGGTGAGGGCAACGGAGGACAACGGACGCGCGTTTGTGGTGGTCGATACGCTGGAGGGAGGCGACGGGACGGTCCGGGCCTCGGTTGCGAACAGGCCGTCGCAGTATCTGGACCTGTCGATCCGCCTGAGGCGCCCCGGGCAAGGGGAACCCACACCCCAGGACGGCGAGGACGACCTGTATGTCGTTGCACTGAGTCCCAACCGGACGAAGAACAACGTGGAAAACACATACGTCGCAACATACTCTCGGCCCTGTGCCTACAGCACCGTGTCGATCCGCCGCAAGGGACGTCCCGAAGAGGTCGAGAAAGAACTTCCCATCGCGATATCGGACTCCGTCCGGGGAACGATAAGCAAAAGACTGACCTTCGCGGAGAAGGGCAGCTATATTTTCGGCTTCAGGATGACGGACCCTGCCGGAAGGAGCTACGAGGACTCGAAGGAGGTCCGGGTATCGGACGCGTCCTTGAAGGTGTTCCGCCTGTCCGACCCTCCATATTATCAGGATAAGACATTGTCTATGATTGCTGTATTCACGAAGGTTCCCAGGGCCGTCGACATGACGCTGACGGATGAGGACGGCAGGGAGTTCAAGCCGGACATCCGCTACTCGGACGATCGGCTGGAGTGGGAGGGCCTTGCCGTGCTGAGGAAGCCTGGATACTACGCGGCCCGTCTGGACTACACGGACGGCGGGGAGGGGACGGCCCGCAGCGAGCGCTACACCATCCGGGTGGCGGAGTACTATGGCGATGGGAGCGATACGACGGCCATGGAGCACGGCAGCGGATGCAATGCCTTGTACGGCGCCGCTGTTCTGTTTCTCCTTGTGTGCTTCTTGCTGTTTGGCCGGTCCGGAGGAGCGGGAGGCCGCTTCTGGTGGGGAAGGGAAAGATGATGACGATGTTGAGGAGGAGAGCGGTTGCATTTCTGTTCGCCGCGCTGATGGCGTGGCCCGTGACGTACCTGACCTTTCGTGACCGGGGCAACTGGGAGTTCGTCCGGGTTCCGGGGCGGGAGTACTGGATCGACCACGCGGCCGACGGCTTTGCCGGGGGCTCCGGCGGTCCGGGCGACCCCTACGTGATCGAGACGGCGGAGCAACTGGCCCTGATGGCGAAACGGGTCAACGGAGGGGGGGCGAAGAGGGCCCATTTCCATATCTCGAGTGACATCGATCTGTCGGGACGGGACTGGGTGCCGATAGGGACGAGGGAAAACCCCTTCTCGGGACATCTGGAGAGCACTGGAGCCGTCGTCTCCAACCTGACGATCCGTGGGGACCGCGACGGGCAGGGGCTCGTCGGGGTGATGG
>NZ_CAUUGJ010000115.1:0-7379 GCF_963544685.1 uncultured Fretibacterium sp.
TCTTGGCGATGGCGTAGGGCTCGTTCGTCGGCTCGAGCGCGCTCGTCAGCAGGGCGTCCTCGCGCATCGGCTGGGGCGCAAGCTTAGGATAGATACAGGAGCTGCCCAGAAAAAGAAGTTTCTTGACCCCGTTTCTCCAGCTCTCGTGGATCACGTTGGCCTCGACGATCAGGTTCTCGTAGATGAAGTCCGCCGGAAACGCGCTGTTGGCATGGATGCCCCCGACCTTCGCCGCGGCCAGAAATACGAACTCCGGCCTCTCGGCCTCGAAAAAAGAACGCACCTCCGCCTGAGAGCACAGGTCCAGTTCGGAGCGCGTCCTGAGGATCAGGTCCTGGAAGCCGGCCCACTCCAAGCGGCGCACCAGGGCCGACCCCACCAGCCCCCGGTGGCCGGCGACATAGATTCTGGAGCCCGGCGTCATCCTCTGCATCACAATTCCTCCAGCGCGCTGCGGACCTCGTAGCCCGCGTCCTTCACCAGAATATCCTTACGGAAGAGTTCCATGTCGTAACGCACCATGCGGCGCACCAGGTCCTCGAACGATACCCGCCGCTTCCAGCCCAGCTCCCGTTCCGCCTTGGAGGGGTCGCCCAGCAGAAGCTCGACCTCCGTCGGGCGGAAATAACGAGGATCCACCTCCACCAGGACGCGCCCGGTCCCGACCTCCACCCCCTTCTCATCCAGGCCCTTCCCATGCCATTCCAGCTCCAGCCCCGCCTCCCTGAAGGCCAGCGAGGCGAACTCGCGCACCGAATGGGTCTCCCCCGTCGCGACGACGAAGTCGTCCGGCCTGTCGTGCTGGAGGATGCGCCACATGGCCTCGACATAGTCCTCGGCATGTCCCCAATCGCGCTTGGCGTCCAGGTTGCCCAGCCATGTCCTGTCCTGGAGCCCCAGCGCGATGCGGGCCGCCGCACGCGTGATCTTGCGCGTCACGAACGTCTCGCCGCGAAGCTCCGACTCGTGGTTGAACAGGATGCCGTTCGAGGCGAAGATGCCGTAGGCCTCCCGATAATTGACGGTGATCCAATAGGCATAGAGCTTGGCCGCGGCATAGGGACTGCGGGGATAGAACGGCGTCGTCTCGCTCTGAGGCGTCTCCCGGACCTTGCCGAAAAGCTCGCTGGTCGATGCCTGGTAGAAGCGCGTGTGGTCCTCCAGCCCCAGGATGCGTATGGCCTCCAAGAGGCGCAGGGTCCCCAGCGCGTCGGAGTTGGCCGTGTACTCCGGGGTCTCGAACGAGACCTTGACGTGGCTCTGCGCGGCGAGGTTGTAGATCTCGTCGGGCCTGACCTGCTGGATGATGCGGATCAGGTTGCTGGCATCCGTCAGATCTCCATAATGCAGGAAAAAGTGCGGGTCCTTCTCGTGCAGGTCCTCGTAGAGCCCATCGATACGGGCGGTGTTGAAGAGCGAGCTGCGCCGCTTGACGCCATGGACGGCGTACCCCTTCCTCAGCAGGAACGAGGCCAGATAGGCCCCGTCCTGGCCGGTGATGCCCGAGATCAGCGCTGTTTTCATCTACTTTTCCTCCGTACCGTCGATGCGGCGAATCAGGGTTTTGATGCTTCGTTTCGCGTGAAACTCGCGCAGCGCCGCACGGGCGGAGCCGATTCCGCGAAACAGAGAGAGCAGATCGAGGCTCCGCGCCCGGAACAGGAGCTTCAGGGCCGCCGCGAACATGAACAGCTTGAACTTGACCTTCAGCCACAGGAGTCTCGGGCCTCGTACGTCGTCGTAGAGACAATCGAACAGCAGATGAAAATTGTACCACTTGGAGGCCGCCATGTTGGCGACGTTCAAGCGGGCGCCGCCGGCCGGGTAATGGAAAAAATGTCCTCCTAAACTATTGACGATATGCATCCCCATTTTTTTATGCAGAAAAAAGGAAAAAGCAAAATCCTCACCCAGTGCATAGCCGCCAAAACGCTGGAAATCCTCGGGGAAAAAACATCCAAGGGCACGAAAAACATCGACGTCCAAAGCCATTCCTCCGCCGCTGGCCCAGTCCGCATCTCCTCCCGGTTTTTCCTCATCGGATCCATAGTTGTATAAAAATTCCGTAGCCCCGTGGCGCTTCCTCCCCCATCTCTTCTTTATCCGGGAGAGCAATCCGCAGGTCCTCTGCCCCGAGTGGGGAAGCATCGGCAGATTCACCACCGATGCTTCCGTTTTTTCAAACGTAATCAAGATCCCCCTCAAAGCGTCATGCGACAATTCGCAGTCGTCATCGATAAACAATACATAGCGAACGGAAGGGATATGCTCCAGGACATGGTCCACCGCATCGTTGCGCTGCGAGGTCAATCCGAGACGAGGCGCCTTGAAATACCGAATGGGAAAAGTCCAAGCGCCATCCTCCGCCGCCTTTCGGGTCCGATCGTCGTCGCTGGCGTCCCAGACCACGCAGACAAAATCCCGAAACTCCGAACGCTCCAGACTGGCGAGCGCATATCTCTCGATCGCTTCACTGCGGTTCTTCGTGGCGATGATCACAGCCAGGGGAACGGTCAGCATCTCTCTCCTCAATCCCATCCCATTCAATCCCACCATGAACTTCCCTGCTCGATGCTCGAAGAGAGACCTCACACAAGCAGGGGCGCTTTCACTGCAACGATGTCAGTATAGCATTACAGGAGGCACAGCCGGGACAATCTGTCGGGGGGAATAAAGACAGGCGGCATGGACGAGCCTGAAAAGCGAAAACGACCTTCTTCTCCAGTCCGCTCAATAACGGATGTGGGGCGATTCCGATTCTAAATCGTTAGTAGGCAAGGCGAGCAAAAACAACGCAGCATACGAATGACTTAGAACCGGAATAAGGGAGCATGGCCGTTCGGCCATGCTCCCGGTAAAAACGTGCTCTACTCCTCCTCTTCCTCCTCCTTGTGGGCCGCGATGACCTTCTTGGATATCTCGGCCGGGACCTCCTCGTAGTGGGAGTACTCCATGGAGAAGCTGCCCTGTCCCGAGGTCATGGAGCGCAGCACGATCGCGTACCGGAACATCTCCGCAAGGGGGGCCTGGGCCTTGACGAGCTGGAGCCGGCCGTGGGCCTCCATGCCCATGATGCGGCCGCGGCGGCTGTTGAAGTCCCCCATCACGTCGCCCATGTACTGATCCGGGACGGTGACCTCGACGTTCATGATAGGCTCCAGCAGCACGGGAGAGGCGTCCATGATGCCCTTTTTGAAGGAAAGGCGCGTCGCCAGCTTGAAGGACATCTCGGAGCTGTCGACGTCGTGGTACGAGCCAAAGTAGAGCTCCGCGCGGAAGTCGACCACCGGGAAGCCCGCCAGGGGACCCTTGACCATGTACTCGCGCAGCCCCTTCTCCACCGCGGGGATGAAGTTGCGCGGCACCGCGCCGCCCACGACGCTGTCCACGAACTCGAACCCGGCCCCCCGCTCGAGCGGGCTGTAGCGGATGTGGACGTCGCCGTACTGCCCGTGCCCTCCGCTCTGCTTCTTGTGCTTGCCCTGGGCCTCCGCGGTCTTTCGGATGGTCTCGCGGTAGGGAACCTGCGGCGTCCGCGTCTCCAGCTCGATTCCGTAACGCTCCTTCATGCGGGCCAGGACGATGTCGATGTGCAGGTCCCCCATCCCGGACAGCACGTTGTCGTGCGTCTCCGGGTTCTTCTCGAAGGTGAGTCCGCGGTCCTCGTCCAGGGTCTTGGATATGGCGTTGCCCAGCTTATCCTCGTCCGCACGGCTTTTGGCGATGACCGCCACGCTGTAGACGGGGCTGGGATACTCGATCTTCTCGAACTGACAGGAGGAACCGCCCTTGACGGCCAGGGTGTGCCCGACCTTCGTGCTCTGGAGCTTGGGGATCGCGACGATGTCGCCGGCGATGACCTCCTTGACGTCCTTTCCCTCCTTGCCGCACATCAGCTTGAAGGAGCTGATGCGTTCGTCCTCGCCCTTCTTGACGTTGAAGATGTTGTTCCCCTCCGAGGAGAGGGTCCCCGAATAGACGCGGATGAACGAGAGCTTGCCCACGTAGGGGTCGACCATCACCTTGAAGCAGAGGGCGGAGAACGGAGCGGCCGCATCCGGAGCGACCTCGACGGTCTTGTCCCCATCCAATGCTTTGGCCGCCCCGACGTCCATGGGGGAGGGGAAGTAATCCACGATGAAATCCAGAAGCTGATGAACGCCGATGTTCAGGGCTGCGGAACCCACCAGGACCGGCATGACGCGCCTGGCGACGATGGCCGCGCGGAGCGTCCGGGCAAGGTCGGCGTCGGAGACGGCTTCTCCCTCGAGATAACGCTCCATCAGGGCGTCGTCCATCTCGACCGCCGCTTCCACCAGGGCCTCCTTTGCGGATGCCGCCGCGTCCGCCATGTCGGCGGGGACGTCGCCCTCCGTGAATTTTCCGCTGCCGTCCGTGACGTAGGTATAGGACTTCCCTCTGAGGACATCTACGATTCCCTTGAAATGTTCCGCCGAGCCGATGGGCAGGAATACGGGAAGCGCGTTTTCCGAGAACTGTTCCCTTATATCCGCCAGCACTTTGTCGAAATCGGCGTTCTCGCGGTCCATCTTCGAGATGCAGAAGACGACGGGCTTATGGTTGTCCAGGGCGTACTCCCAGGCGCGGCCGGTCTGGACCTCCACCCCGCCCACGGCGCTGACCAGCAGCAGCGACGTGTCCGAGACGCGGATGGCGGCGCTCATCTCGCCCGCGAAGTCCGCAAAACCGGGAGCATCCAAGGCAAACAGGGTCTTTCCCCCCCGCTCCATCGTGAGGAGGGACGCGCCGATCGAGATCTGCCGTTTCTGCTCCTCGGTCTGAAAGTCGCTGACGGTGTTGCCCGCATCCGTCCTGCCCATGCGCCCGATCTGTCCATTGCAGAAAAGCATGGCCTCGGCCAGGGTCGTCTTTCCGGCCCCGCCGTGGGCGACAAGCGCAAAACTTCTCGTGTTCTCAGGTTGACGTGCTCCCATCCTCCAATACCCTCCTCTGAAAGATTGCCCGAAAAAACTGCCTACCGCAAACTCCCTGCAGCGTTTTTGCCGCCGTCATCGAATGCGGAGAAACGGAGTACGAAGACCTAAATATCGAAAACCCGCCCTGTTCCTCACGAACGATTCGGAGGAAAGGACGGGAAAACATCATTTCGGATCGCCCCGAAGGGCCGACTCGAGCGCCGCCGCCACCTCGGGCGGACGGGCCTGACCCTTCGTCTCCTTCATCACGAGTCCCTGCAGAAACTTTATCTTCTTGCCCTTGGGGTCCCCTCCGGACCGTATCTCCGCCACGACGTCGGCGTTGGCCTCCAGGACGCTTCGGATCGTCCCGGACAGGGCGTCCCCGACAACGCCGCCCTCCGTCACGCCGCAGGCCTTCACCGCCTCGTCCAGAGTCAGGCTCGACTCGACCATCTTGTCGAACACGGCCTTGGCCTGAGTGGTCGACAGGCGGCCGGCATCGACGCGTCCGACGAGCTCGGCGAGCGCCTCGGGACGAACGGTGAGCTCGCCGAGCGAAATCTGCCGGTCGTTGAGCACGCGCAGGACCTCCGTGCGGACCCAGTTCGCCGCTCGCTGAGGGGCCGCCCCGGCGGCAACACAGGCCTCGAAGTACTCGGCCATCTCGCGCGATTCGGTCAGGACCTGGGCGGCATCCTCAGAAAGCTTCATCTCCCGCACGTAGCGTTCGGCCTTCACGTCGGGCATCTCCGGCATCAGGGCGCGCACCCGTTCCTCCCATTCCCTCGAGACGTGCAGGGGCGGGAGGTCGGGATCGACGATGAACTTGCGGTAGAACTCCTTGAGCCTCGACCCCGTCGTCACGCCCTTGGCGTCGTTCCAGTGTCGGGTCTCGGGCAGCACCTCCCCGCCCTGCATCATGATCTTCTTCTGGCGTCGGATCTCGTACTCGATCGCGCGCTCCAGCGCCCGGAACGAGTTCATGTTCTTGACCTCGACCTTACGGCCCCACCGGCCGTCCGAGCACTTCATGGAGACGTTGGCGTCGAAACGCATCATTCCCTTTTCCAGGTCCACGTCGGAGGCCCCGGCGTAGCGCACGCGGCGCCTCAGCGTCGTCACGTACTCCACCGCCTCCCTGGCCGACGAGACGTCCGGCTCCGACACGATCTCCGCCAGGGGAAGCCCGGAGCGGTTGTAATCGACATAGGAGGTCTCCGCCCCCTCCAGCCGGCCGTCCGAGGCGCTGTGATGAAGCTTCCCGACGTCCTCCTCGAGGTGCAGGTGGTGGACCCGGATCCTCTTGAGCCTTCCCTCGTCGTCGTGAACCTCGATGTAGCCGCCCGCGACGATCGGGAGGTCGCACTGGCTGGTCTGGTACCCCTTCGGCAGGTCCGGATAGAAATAGGACTTGCGGAAGAACAGGGACGCCGGCTGCACGGAGCAGTTCAGGGCCATGCCCGCAAGCAGCCCCTGCTCGACGACCTTCTCGTTGAGGACGGGAAGCGCGCCGGGCAGCCCCATGCAGACGGGACAGATGTGCGTGTTCGGCTCTCCGCCCGTGTCCGTGGAGCAGCCGCAGAAAATCTTGGTGTCCGTCTTGAGCTGAATGTGAATCTCGATCCCGATGACGGGCGTGAAGGTCAGTTCCTTGTCCATTTTCTCCCTCTCCTCGGGCATGATAATCAAAGACCTCCCTTCGCGATCCGGGGCGAGCCCAGCAGGCCCTCCAGGGTCAGTCCCACGTTCAGAAGGCGTCCGTCGCTCCATCGGGGCCCGACGAGCTGCAGGCCCACAGGCAGCTCCGAGGGAGAATACCCCGTGAAGAAGGACAGCCCGGGCAGACCGGCCATGTTCACGGGCAGCGTGTAGAGGTCCGACTCGTATCCCTTCATCGCGTCCTTGTTCGCCTCTCCGACAGGGGCGGGCAGGGCGGGGGTGACGGGCTGGAGAATGAAATCGGCCGCGCCGAAAGCCCTGGCGAACTCCTGGGCAATAAGGGTCCGCACCTTCGTCGCCGCGACGTAGTACTCCTCGCTCCGGACCGGCTCGGTCAGGCAGGTGCCCGCGATGATGCGCGACTTGACCTCTATGCCGAACCCCCTGGAACGGACCCTCTCGAACATCTCCTTGATCCCCTCGGCGTCGTCCACGGTGCAGCCGTATCGCACGCCGTCGTACCGCTCGAGGTTGGTATGGGCCTCGGACATGGCGATGGCGTAGTAGCAGGACACCGCATAGCGCGCCACGATCGGGAGCTCGACCTCGACGATCTCCGCCCCGGCATCCTCGAGAAGCCCGCGGACGCGCGCCATGGCGTCGGCGATGGGGGCTTCCAGGGTAAAGCCCTGGAACTCCCTGACCAATCCGATACGCTTGCCCTTCAGGTCCTCCGGAATGGGGGAAAAGTCAAGACTCTTGTCCCGGACGCTGCTGGAG
>NZ_CAUUGJ010000116.1:0-7359 GCF_963544685.1 uncultured Fretibacterium sp.
GGAGATAACTCGCGGGCTCGACGACGACGACCAGGTCTTTTACCACTCCTTCATCACGTGGGAGGAAATCCTGAGGAAGAACGGGGACACCGAGAAGGCCGACTCCTGAGGGCGATGAAGAGACTGGGATGAAGGAATAAGGACGCTGGGACATGGATGACGGCCTGAGGCGCGTTCCCCGGCTCCTCATCGCGGCAACCCGGAGCGGTTCGGGCAAGACGACGATCGTCGGCGGGCTCCTGGCCGCCCTGCGCGGGCGCGGACTTCGCGTCTGCGGGTACAAGATCGGCCCCGACTACATCGACCCCGGCCATCATCGGCTGGCGGGGAACTGCCCCGTCTGCAATCTGGACACTTGGCTGACCGACGAACGGGCCATGACGGCCCTTTTCGTCCGGACCTCCCGCGGGGCCGACATCGCCGTGACGGAGGGGGTCATGGGGCTCTACGACGGGGGGCGCGGGGGCATCGGCAGCAGCGCGCAGATCGCGAAGATCCTGAGGCTTCCCGTCGTTCTGGTGATCGACGTGCGCTCCATGGGAGAGAGCGCGGCGGCGGCGGCCCTGGGGTTTCGGGAGTACGACCGGGAGGTCGACCTTCGGGGCGTGATCCTGAACCGCCTGGGCTCCGAATCCCACCTGGAGACGATCCGCGAGGGGCTCCGGAGGGTGAGGATCCCCCTCCTCGGGGCTTTGAGGCGCGACGACGCGCTGACCCTGCCCGAGCGGCACCTTGGCCTGGTCCCCGCCGGAGAGTCCCCGGATCTGGAGCGCATCGGGCGCATCCGCGACGCGGTGGAGCGCGGGGTGAACCTCGACCTGCTCCTGGCCGCGGCCCGCTCCGCACCGCCGATCGAGGCGGAGCTCCCCGCCGCACCGCCCCCCTTCGCCAAGGGCGTGCGCCTTGCCGTGGCGCGCGACGAGGCGTTCTCCTTCTACTACCCCGAGAGCCTCTCCGCGCTGGAGGACCGGGGCGCGGAGCTGACGTTCTTCAGCCCGATGCGGGACAAGGCCCTGCCCGACGCGCACGGCGTCATCCTGGGCGGCGGGTTCCCCGAGGTCTTCGCGCGCGAGCTCTCGGCCAACGGGCCCATGCGCGCCGCCATGGCGAGGGCCGCGGAGCTGGGGATGCCGTTCTTTGCGGAATGCGGCGGGTTCATGTACCTGACCCGTTCCATCACGGACCTTCGGGGGGAGACGTTCGAGATGGCGGGGCTCGTGCCCGCCCGATGCCGGATGAACGACCGGCTTCAGACCGTGGGCTACGTGGAGGCCCGGGCCCTGCGGGACACGGTGCTCTGTCCCGAGGGGGCGGTGCTGCGCGGACACGAGTTCCACTTCTCCGTCGTCGAACCCGACGACGGGCCATTTCCCTTCGCGCTCGACATCACGAGGGTCCGAACCGGCGCATCCAGGCCCGGAGGCTACGCCAAAGGGAACGTGCTGGGCTCCTACCTGCACCTGAACTTCATGGGCAGCCCGGCGGCCGCGGACCACTTTCTGCGGCGCTGCCTGGAGTTCAGAAACTCCAGGGGGCTGCGGGAGGGTCTGGGGCCCACGGCATAAACCCCGCAGACGAAAAATCCAGAAAATTTATCCCCGCCCTATTGACTTTAAGACGCCGAACCCTTATGATGACGCCCATCCCGGAAGCGCCGGACGCTCTTCGAAAATGGAGGTGAACCGCATGGATCGCGGATGGACACGCCGTACGGCCATTGGCCTCGATCGCTTTTACTTTAGCTTTAGCTCGACATGCGGGGATCCCTTTCGAATGAGGATCGGCGTATCGCTTGCCCGTTGAGCTGAGGCCGCCGGAATCATACGGAAAAAGGGGCTCCCGCACCGAACGTGCGGGGGTCTTTTTTATTTCGGGAAACGAGAGGAGAACGGAAGGATGAACGTCAACGTATCGCTGTGTATTTTGATTGGGTATGCCCTGCTGCTGTCGGCCATCACCTGGAAGGCGTCGAAGATCCAGGCCGCAGGAGAGGGAAAGATGCTGAACTACCTCATGGCGGGGCAGCAGCTCCCCACGGGCCTGGTTGCGGTGATGCTGGCCGGGCTGGCGATCGGCGGGGCCTCGACAGTCGGCGTCGCGGAGCATGCCTACACGGCGGGGTTCTCCGCCGGATGGTACAACGGCGCATGGGCCGCAGGCGGCCTCTTCGTCGGGCTCTTCCTGGCCGCGCGGTTCCGCCGCATGAGTCAGCACACGGTTCCGGAGATGATGGGAGCGGCCTTCGGCCCCAAGGCCCGGCTCGTCGGCGTCGTGGCCCAGCTTCTGATCATGATGACGATCACCGCGCTTCAATACGTCGCGGGCGGCGCCATCCTTGCGTCCATGCTTCCGGGACTCTTCACCCTCAAGACCGGCATGATCGCCTCGGCCGCCGTCTTCATCGCCATCACCCTGACCGGAGGCTACTGGGCCAGCGGACTCACCAACGTCGTCAACGTCGTCATCATCTACGTCGGAATCTTTACGGCGCTCTGGGGCGGAGTGCGCGGTTTCGGCGGGGTCGAGAACATCCTGAAGGCCCTGCCCGAGGGAAAGGCCTGGTTCGACCCCGTGGAGGGCATCGGCTCCGCCATTCTGGCCGCCTGGATGGCCGTCATGATCACGATGGCCTGTTCCACACAGGCCGCCGTCCAGATCGCCCTGTCGGCCCGGGACGAGCGCTCCGCGCGCAATGGGTTCCTTCTCGGGGCCCTGCTGATCTTTCCCGCCGGTTTCCTGTGCTCCCTGTTCGGGATCATGGCCGCGTCGCAGTTCCCCGGCCTTCCGAACCCCACCCTGGCCCTGCCCACCATCGCGGCTCACATCAGCCCCCTGATCGGAGGGCTCTTCCTGGCCGGGCTGTGGGCCGCGGACGTCTCCACCGCGGTAGGGCTTCTCATGGGCAGCTCCACGCTCCTGGTGCAGGACGTGCTGAACCATCTGCCCCTCCGTTCCGAACGCGCGGACTCGGGCCTTCTCATGTCCCGATTTGCCGTCCTGTTCGTCAGCGCCTGCTCCTTCGTCCTCTCCCTGACGGTGGTCGGCATCCTCAAGACGCTCACCTCGGGGCTGGCCATCACGACCTCCTTCACCCTGCTGATCCTGGCCAACCTCTACGCACCGCGCCTCTGCAAGCGCTCCGCCGGGGTCCTCACCATCCTGGCCTCCCTCGTCGTCTGGGCGCTCTGGACCTGGGTCCCCGCAACGCGCATCGGCCCGCACCTGATCTTCCTGGAATGGCCCGTCTGCCTGGCGGTATTCGCCCTGTGCGCCGTCCTGGACCCCCGTCCGGCCGGTCGTCTGGTGCCGGACGACGGAGAAGTGGCCGTCCGGGTACGCACCGCGCTGGAGAGCTAGAGGGTTCGGGCAGGAATACGAGCGGGGCCGTACGCATGCGAACGTACGGCCCTTTCCGTCGTCATTCCCATTGCGACGGCCATTTTTTCTCCTTCAGATTTTTCCCCTTCAGCCGAGTCTGCCTCGTGGAAGCAATGCAGCTTGAGACCTGTCATGATAGTTGCCGGACATTCATGCCGTCGCCCTCCGAATGAATCGAAGAGCGCTTTATCAACCGTTTTGCAAAATCCCTCGTTTCATCGTAGCAATCATACAGGCACTCCTTAAGAATTTTCATCGGCACCCCCCCGCAGCGATGCATCGCTCTTACGATATAGTGCCTGCAAAACGCACACTCGCCTCGTCGATAGGTATGCAGAAGGATGGGTAACGCATCTGCGGAACGGTGACAGCAGTATATTTCCCCAATATCCTGTTGGACATGGTGCGGGATGACGCCCGATTTACCAATCAGTCCGGCAATGAGGGCGTCGTCTGTTTTCCTGTAGTTTCTTATGAGCAAAGCGAGCGCAAAAGAGCCCAGGCCCTTCCGTTCCAGCAGTTGGACGGCCAGATCATGAATCCTCTTATCTTTGAACGCTTCCAGGCAATCTATGGCAGATTCCGCCAGCAACGTATTTTCAGACCAGGCGTACTCCATAAGTGGGGAGATATCCAGCGGAAACGGCCTGCTCCAAGTCGTCTTCAAACCGAAGGGCTTCAAAAGCAGAGCCCTTACCGTCTCGTGCTCTTCATGCAAAGCCGCATGCGCCAGATCCCGCATTTCGGAATCGGATGCTTTTTTGGCAAACCTGTATATGGAGCCGGTCATTTTTAGGCGCGGACGCTCTTCGGCGGCCAGCCCTCTCGCAATTTGCAGCAGGTCGTCAATCGTTATTTTTCTGCGCTTGGCTTCCGCCTGAAATGGGTTCACCCCATCCGACCTGATTTTCAATGTATCCACAAGGGCCTTGATGGCAGCCGAACGTCCATAGTTCCTGTCGAGAAATGCGTCGACTCTCTTCTTCCCGAAGACGTTTTTGACCCTGACATCGAACCATCCGTCGTACATTGCCCGGTTTTCGGAGTCGCGCAGAAGGATTTTGCCGACATCCTCGGCATAGCGCTTGAATGCGGAAAAACCGTCCAGGTACAGGAGATGAAAAACGACCTCGTCCCATTGAAAGCCCTCGTGCACAGGCGGGGTCTCTCTGAGCCGCCCCTTTTTCGACGCGAAATAGTCGTATTTGGAATGCAATGCCTCTTTGGCGTCCTCGCTTCCGTCATCCGCAAATCGATAGAGGATCGCCGACAGCTGATAGAACAATCCGTCGGAGCAGCGCGAAAGAGACTTCTCTATAATTGCCCTCTCGTAATATTCCGGTTCCCCGGACGCCAAAAGAGCGTCGTACAGATAATGTCCCCTCGACCCTTCCGATTGCCAGTCGTAGGAGATATCACGTAAACAACAACGCAGCAGCACGTCCCGATACGCTGTTGTATTCCCGGCATTTTTCAACTCTACGATTGCGCTGCCCAAACCGCGGCGCAATGCTTGTGAAAAAGTTCTTTCGGTCATAGATACCGCCCCAGTGGATCTTCAAACACAGCATCCCATCCGTAATACCTCGATCGCGCTCGATCGCGACAGGACGAGGCGACAGCTTCCATCGATGTTGCCCTCCCCATACATCGTTTCGAGGGGTTGGTCCAGGCCACTTTCTTCCCCCGCGCTTATTATATATCTCGGATTTACGATCGAAACGCAACAGCATGGGGTGAGAAGAGTAAAAAAAGGCCCACAAGTGGCAGTTGTTCGCGGCCAATGAATTTTGCGGGCATAATACAGCGAAGGAGACCGACTCCCAGAGTCTGCCCCTTCCTCTGAAATTTCTAATGGGAAGGGTATGGGTTGTCACCGTCAGCCCTCGCAGGGGGCATCTTACAGCCGTGCTCAGGGATGCGGGTTCCGAAGGATCGCCGGCCCCCCTGAACCGAAGTCCCTCGACGATCGGCAGGGAGCTCCGGCGAAATCCCGTCAAAGGCGCCGACAGTGCCCACGAGGAGGACAAGCTCTAGCGTCTGCGCCGCAAACGCTGCCGGCCGGCCTTCACGCTGGAGGACAAAGCGCTGCCGTCCCGTCTCCGGACTCGGCCCGAGGAGGGGTGGCCGCCGGAACGGATCAAGGGCAGGGAATCCCTCGATGTATCCGTAAACACGATCTGCCGGGCCGTGAAGTCCGGGCGATTGTCCTTTGAAGCGAGAGGACACCTGCCTATCCTGCAGGGGCGGCGCAAAGGCAAACCCTACGGGAAGAAAACGCGGCCATATGGCCGGGGGCCCTATCAGGGACACCGTTTCCATCGAGCTTCGACCCAAGGACATTGAGCAGAGGCTTTACGTCGAAGACTGGAAGGTGGACGCCGTTCTGGGCAAGCCGGGGACTGGAGGTCCGGTTACCCTGGTTGACCACATGACCCGCTTGCTGTCGGCAGGAAAGACAGAGGACAAGACGGCGTTTGCTGTACATGCTGCTCTGATCCGTCTGCCAAGGAAGCCTTTTTCAATTTACCTGTTACGTTTGGATATCCAGCGCTCCAATACCCTCCTTAAATCGCTATCATTTCTGTGCCCCAATGAATTTATTCCACTTGTAAAAATAAACTTCAGACATAATGACATGCCATAAAAATACTACCCACGCCACAAGACTATAGCTCGCCGCCCAAGAAGAATGAAAAAAATATAGGAGCACTCCCACTCTGGTAAAAAGAGCATGAAAAATATTAAAACAATTGAGAATCCACCTTCCATAATAAAAATATAGATCCTTTACACTTTTAATTGTATAAGGTCTCGAAAAACCCGTATAATCCCCAGCCGCAACAGAGACAACCACAAACATGAAAGCGATGCCCCAGGGCTGTTCTATCGACACCCAATAACAAATCAAAGATACAACGGCAAAGTACATTAATGTAAAAGATAAATTCTGCTCGGACCATAAAGCAGAAGCCATACCGTACACGGAAAACTTTCCGCAAAAAAGCCCGAAAAAGTGTGTATACAGTTTATGAATGCTGAAAGTCATGGACTTTATGATGAAACAAAAAATGTTCTTGGACTTTGAGGGTATCAATGAACGCACATAAAGGAGAGTGTAAAAAAGCGACAAAAAAGCAAGCAACAGTATTGCAAGGATCCACCCTGTTCCGACGTTGGGAAACAAGCTGAAGAAAAAAAAGAGCCCTTTAAGAGCCAGGCAAAATAAAGACAATCGCATCATCGCTTTTACGACGGTAACTCTTCGAGTGACATCGGCAACAATATATCGCATTCCCAGAAGGCAAAGGTATCCTATTGATAGTAAAAGCAATGAAAATACAAAAACAAACACCGGGGGCCAGTCAAAATAGAACCACATATTGAAAAGAAGCCATCCCATGGAAAACAGTATTAAAATCCTTGTATGGTAAGCAGCCCTCCGCCTTCCTCTATTGGCGTTTCTCAATAATAATAGCGCGCACCCAATTATTAGAGCACTATAACCCAAGCAAGTATCAGCAAGGGAAACTCCCTTTTCTCGCAGGTTTTGCCATGAGAGATACAAAAAGTAGATTGATCCCAGAATAATGTTATGTGCAACATCCAACGAGCTATACTCTACAGTTTGCCCCTCTTCACCAGTCCCCTCCAACATATCCCCGTACTTCTCCCGAATGCTGCGCTCGTCCTCTTCCGCCGTACAGACCATTCGGAACCTCCCTCAATGAGCGTCTCAGCTTTGCCGGCGCCGGTAACCGACAACAAAACAACGCGAAACAACGGACCTCGATCTTCAAGGTCGGCCGCTTCGCGCTCGTCCGCAGGAATTCGTCGTTGACTCAGGTCTGCGCGCCGCCGCGTCGCTCCCGATTGCCCTTCCGAGTTCCAACCTATTCCATTTTCGGCTTGGATTTACAATCTAGCCGGCATTTTTCAACTCTACGATTGCGCTGCCCAAACCGCGGCGCAATGCTTGTG
>NZ_CAUUGJ010000117.1:0-7204 GCF_963544685.1 uncultured Fretibacterium sp.
CGGAGGTCCCATCGAGATCGTCGTGGGGGTGACGAAGGGCGGGGCCGTCCGGGCCATCCGGATTCTCAAGCAGTCGGAAACGCCGGGGCTGGGGGCCAAGGCGCCGGAACCGTTCTTCTCCGGCCAGTTCGAGAACAGGGAGCGGCTGCCCCTGAACGTGGTCAAGCAGACGCCTTCCGCGCCCAATGAAATTCAGGCGATCTCCGGCGCCACCATCACATCCTCCGCGGTGACCGCCGGGGTAAACGCCGCGGTGGACTACTGGAAGCGGAATATCGAGGGGGGCCTGAAATGACAAATCCGCTGAAAATCGTGACCAACGGGATCCTGAACGAGAACCCGACCTTCGTCCAGTGCATCGGGCTGTGTCCGACGCTTGCCGTGTCCACCAGCGTCATGAACGGCATGGGCATGGGGGTCGCCGCGATGTTCGTCCTGATCGCCTCCAACGCTGCCATCTCCCTTCTGCGCAAGGGGGTCCCCGAGGAGATACGCATCCCGATCTTCATCGTCGTCATCGCGGGGTTCGTCACCGTCATCCAGTTCCTGATGGCGGGCTTCGCCCCCGAACTCAACAGGGCGCTGGGCATCTTTATCCCGTTGATCGTCGTCAACTGCATCATTCTGGCGCGAGCCGAGGCGTTCGCGTTCAAGAACGGCGTCCTGGCCTCCGCGTTGGACGGGCTGGGCATGGGGCTGGGCTTCACCGCCGCCCTGACCTTCCTGGGCTCGATCCGGGAGTTTTTGGGGAACGGATCCCTCTTCAACGTGCCCGTCGCCCCCGCGGGCTTCCAGCCCGCCCTCCTGATCGTGCTTGCCCCCGGCGGCTTCATCGTGCTGGGGGTCTGCATGGCGGGATTCCGCGCCCTCCAGGCCTGGTGGGCCGAACGCCGTGGCCGACCCCGGCCGGAGGCCCCGCTCGGCTGTTCCGGCTGCGCCATGAGCGCGGTCTGCGGCGCCGGTGAGCCCGAGGCCGCCGCAGAGGAAGGGGGCAAGGCCTGATGGATCTGCTGCTGCTCTTCGTCAGCTCCATATTCATCCACAACATCCTGTTGTCGCGCTTCCTGGGGTGCTGTCCCTTCATGGGCGTCTCCACCAAGCTGGAGACGGCCAGGGGCATGGGGTTGGCCGTGGTGTTCGTCATCATGCTCTCGTCCCTGATGACGTGGCTGGTCTATCACTACGTGCTCGTGCCCCTGCACCTGGAGTATCTCTATACGCTGTCGTTCATCCTCGTGATCGCGGCCCTGGTGCAGTTCGTCGAGCTGGCGCTGAAGAAGCTGAACCCGGGGCTCTACAAGTCGCTGGGGATATTCCTGCCCCTGATTACGACCAACTGCGCGGTCCTGGGCGTCGCCGTCATCAACATGAACGAGAACTACACCCTGGCCCAGTCGCTCGTCAACGCGCTCGGCTCCTCTCTCGGCTTCCTGCTCGCCATCACCCTGATGGCGGGGATACGGGAACGCCTGGACCAGAACGACGCCATTCCCAAGTGTTTGAGGGGCCTGCCCCTTGCGCTCGTCACCGCCGGGCTGATGTCCATCGCCTTCATGGGCTTCAGCGGCATGGTCAAGTAGCCGGGAGGGGGGACGAATATGGACTTCATGTACGTTTTGTTCTATCCCACGGCGCTGATGGGGGCTTTGGGGCTGGTCTTCGGCGTGCTGCTGGCCATGGCCTCCGTGGCCTTCTTCGTCAAGCCGGACATTCGGGTCCAGCTGATCCGTGAGGCCCTGCCCGGGGCCAACTGCGGAGGATGCGGCTACCCCGGGTGCGACGGCTATGCGGAGGGCGTCGTGGCCGACGGGGCGAAGACGAACCTCTGTTCCGTCGGCGGCTCCGAGGTCGCGGCGCGCATAGCGGAGATCATGGGGGTACAGGCCGAGGAGACCGTTCCCATGCGCGCTTTCCTGAAGTGCAAGGGGACCCCGGAGCGTTCTCCGCGCACGGTCCTCTACAGTGGCATCCAGGACTGCCGTTCGGCGGCCATCCTGCCCGGCGGATCCCCCAACGCCTGCCCCTTCGGCTGCATGGGGTTCGGCACCTGCGTCAAGGTCTGCGCCTTCGGGGCTCTCTCCATCGTGGATGGGCTGGCCACGGTGGACGCGTCGAAGTGCACGGGCTGCGGCGCCTGTGTCGCCGTCTGCCCGAAGTCCGTACTGACGCTGATCCCCAAGAGGGAAAACGTCGCCGTGGCCTGCAACTCCCACTGGAAGGGGCCGATGGTCAAGAAGGTGTGCAGCATCGGCTGCATCGGCTGCGGACTCTGCGCCAAGGTCTGCCCGGCGACCGCCATCACGATGGACCGCGACCTCGCGGTTATCGATCCGGAGAAGTGCGTGAACTGTGGCACGTGCGTCGCCAAGTGCCCGTCGAAGTGCATCGACTCCATGCCCGCCTGCTGAAGCCGCCGAGGAGCCGGGCACATCCAAGCCCCGGCCATGTGACGAAGTGAGAGAAGCATAAACGCAGACAGGGGTAAGCGCCCCTGTCTGCGTTTTTTACCCGGAGGATGGCGAGCCCGGGAAAGGCCCTACCGTTCCCGCAGCGCTTCGCTCACGTAGGTGCGGAAGGGATCCAGAAAATACTCGATTTCCCGCTTGCGCCGCGTTTTGATCTCCGCCGTCGCTGCCATGCCCGTAATGAGCGATGTTCTTCTGTCCTCGACGATGAGGCCGTCCCGGTCCGTCGACAGGAGAACCCTATAGAGCAGTCCGCGCTGCCGTTCCCGTAAAGCCTGTTGAATCCTATACATTCATAATTTTTGTTGCGGCTGAGGAGTTTTCGACTATTCGACCAGGAACGTCGCCCAATAAAAGACGAAGACAAAGCTAAGCCCAAACAGGGCACGGGTAAGAAAGAGGAAGTAATCTCCCAGTGCGGATTCCGCCATAAGGGAGTTGTTGAGGGTGACGAACCGGAACATGCTGAAGCACAGCGTACAGACGGCAGGGATGGCGAGCTTGTAAGTCAGAATGGCGACATGAGGATTTTTTTGACGAAGCTGCAGGGTCCGTTCGTCGAAACGCAGAAACAGAAAGGCCGCCCAGGCAAATGCCCAAAAGACACACGTCACGCCGAACAAATAAAGCCGGGATTCGTTGAACAGCCCGGAAATGTTGAACGCACCCGCCGTAATGACGCTCGCAACGAAGGTGGAGACAACGGCAACGACGATCCGCCGACGGGAGAGGTACCCCAAAACGCCGTTTTCGCGGCGGGGGCCCGGCGCATTCCACGCCTTGTCGTCGTCCGGGTCCAGGCGATTCTGCGGCTGAACGCGCGGTCGATTGATGTTCAAGGTTATCGTCTCCTCTCGTTTTCCGAAAATCCCCCCGTCGAACGGAGACGGGAAGGGGCGGGCTCAGAAAAAATGAACGGTCAGCGACGGATCGGTCGTCCTCAGCCGACCCTCCAGGTTTCGGGTCGCCAGAATTTTGACGCCCTCGTCCTCCTCGAGGATGAGGATGGCCCCAAGCTCCGGCCTGTCCTCCAGAAACTTGAAAGCCCGGTCCGCCCCCATCACCATGAAGGCCGTCGCCAGCGCGTCCGCCAGAGTTCCGTCCGGCGTGACGAGGGTGGCGGAAAGCATGGCGTTGCGGACGGGATAGCCCGTCGAGGGATCGAAGAAGTGGGAGTAGCGGACCCCGTCGATGATCTTGAAGCGTTCGTAGGTGCCGGACGTGACGACGGCGGCATCCGTGACGGACAGGACCGCGATGGGAGCCCCCCTGGTGTCCTTGGGGTTGCGGATGCCGATGTTCCAGGGGGCCCCACCGGGCTGGGACCCCACGGCATAGACGTTGCCCCCCAGATCGATCAGGGCGGACCTCACCCCCCGTGCTCGGAAGAGGTTGGCCAGCCGCAGGGATGCGTACCCCTTGGCGATGCCCCCCAGATCCAGCATGCAGCCCTTCCGCCGCAGACGGACCCTGTCGGGGCTCAGCATCTCCAGGTTCTCGACTTGGGTCAGAGGAAGCAGTTCATCCACGCTGGCCGGATCGGGGAGTCGGAACCGCATGCGGGCATCGGCGTCCGCGCTCTCCGCGTCGGAGGGCATCTGCCGGTTGATCTTCCAGAGCTTCGTCAAAGGGCCCACCAGAGGGTTGAACACCCCGTCCGTCAGGGCACAGATACTCCGGGCATCCTCGATGACGGCAAACACGTCGGGGGACACAGCCTCGGGTTCGGCGCCCGCGGCATCGTTGATGCGCGCGATCGCGGAATCCTTTTGAAAGAGGGAAAGCTGGTCGTTCAGGGAGTCCAGAAGAAGAAAGGACTCGTCCAGCACCTTCTCGGGCTCCTTCCCCTCCCCCGTCACGGAGATGCGGATCATGGTGTTCATGGAGGTTCCATCCCTCGACAGCGTATGGACCTCCCTCGGGAACAGCCGTCCCCTGGCAAGGGCCGCCGCAAGAATCAACAGAACGCCCACGGCAACGCTCAGGCGCATTTTATTCATGGTTTCATTCCCATCTTTCCTTCCGCGCGCTCCCGCCCCGGCATCTCAACGGAGGCAGGCCGCCGTGCCGTTTCAAGGACCCGCGCACACCCGGGCGACGAGTGAAAAAGTGCCTACCGGACGATCCTCACGCGCGCGGAGATATCCTCTCCTCCCTTTGGCTCGGGGTGAGTGACGATGCCTCCAAAGGGCATCTCAGCCAATAAAACCCAGGAATCCGGAAGGCCGAACAATTCTTTTACGGCGGAATCGATGACGGGATTATAGTGCTGTATGTTGGCCCCGACGTTCCGCTCCCGGAGCGCCGTCCACAGGGACAGCTGCAGCATGGCGTTCGCATGATTCGCCCAGACGGGAAAGTTCTCGGCGTAACGCGGAAACTGTTCCTGCATGCCTCGGACCACGTCATTGTCGTAGAAATACAAAAGGGTCCCCGCGGCGGCCTTAAATCCGTCGACCTTCTTCCTTTCGACCGCGCCGCCAAAGGCATCGTAGACCGCATCCCACAATGCGTCCTGCATCCTGCCGAGGGCGACGGCGACCCGGGCGCTTTTCATGTTGAACGCGTCCGGAACCAGCTCGGTCACCTGACGGACCAGGGCCTCGACCTCTGCCTCCGGAACGGGAAGGTTCTTATCGAGAGCGTAAATGCTTCGGCGGTCCGCCAGCGCTTGAATCATGCCCATGAGTTTTCCCCTCCAAGCAATATTTTCCTTTTTATTTCTGCGCCCACCATAACGGCAGGCGGCTCGCTTATCATACCACCTCGCCGCGGGAGAGGCTCGGCACTTTTCCATCACTCAGGCCTAGGCATGGTTTCGTTTGATATGAAAAAGGGGATAAAGGGATACCTCCTCTGCCCAGGGCTTTTCCGTTCACCAAGTTCACCAATGAAATCTATGGCTTACGTGTTACCGTAGGCCGAGAGGCCTTCATCGAGGGCGCTCTCCGACGAAGTTGCCGGACACCCAGCCCTCCCTGCCGTCGGGCGTCCGGACGTAATACCACGTCTCCCGGCCATCCGCCCTCGTCCAATAGGCGTCGGCATCCACGGGGTACCCCTCGTTCATCTGCATGATGACCTCGGAACTCGTGTTCGGCTCCCTGCGCAAGTTGACCTTGTTGCCACGAACCTCCATGAGCGAAAAACCATAACTGCGCACAAGATAGATGTTGCCTCCGGCGACGACATGGTGGGGTAATTTCTTCTCCGCGATGAAGCGCTGAAGCGACTGAAAATCCTCCTCCGCTTCCCGTCTCATGCCATTGAACTCATCTTCGCCATATTGAATGAAGTCGGAGATGGTTTCCTCCTCCCCCTCCAGACGCACGTCATCCTCTGGAATCCAGCCCTTGCCGTATTTTTCGCTGGAAATTCGATACCATCGTCCCTTTGAGCCCTCTTCCACCCTGGCTTCAATGATGGGAAAGATGTGTTTGGCCGGTATTTGTCCAACGACGGGGCTGTTCGGGTTGGGATGTTCATGCAACGAAGCGGCCCGTTCCAGGCTTCCCAATGCCATAACCGTTTCAGGACCCTGGGGGGCGACCTGCGGCTCAACCGCCTTTGGAGACGACGGGGGCAATGGAGATAAATTTTCATTGGACTTGGAGGGAGGCAAACTTCCGGGCATCTCCCGTTCCACCTCGGACTTGTGCGCGAAAGACCGGGACAGGTACTTATAAGTGGGCTTTGCCATCAGCGCAGCGAGCGCTGCTAAGCTCAGAAACATCCCGGCCCAAAAGCTTTTACGCTTCTCCTGAGCTCCCTTTTCGACCGCCAGCCTTTCACACAAAACGGCCATCTCCCTGGAGTCCTTATAAGACCCCAGTTCTCCGAAAAGCTGCGCGGCCTGTTTATAAGTTATCGCACTGTTCGCCTGAGCCTTGAGTTCGGCTGCTTCGAAATATCGAGCCTCCTGCTCCGCCTTCTGTCGCTCCTCGGTTTTCTTCAGCACCGCCTGTGCGTAATCGGTCAGACGGGCCTTCCCCTCGTCGTCCGCGAATTGCAAGGCCCTTTGGTAGTGTTTGTATCCTTCCAAAGGGGTCAGGCTGTCCGCCAACTCCTTCTCGTCGTGGGCATTCAGCTCCACCATCAGCTTGCCGAGGTAGGCTCGGGAATTTTTGGGATCTTGATTCAGAGCCTGTTCCAGGTATCGATCCGCCCTCGGGAAACAGCCGTCCTCCAGAAACAAGAAGGCTCTCACGACAAGGGCATCCGTATCCAACCCCGCTATCGTCTCATCATCAGGGGATCGGTCCTCTGAGCGAGGCTCCTTCTCGCTCCCCATCTTCGGTTGCGTCCATTGGTCTGTCCCCTGCTTTTGCAGACCGACTGCCACGGATTGCGCTCCTGGTTGGGGCGCAGGTTCAGCTTGAATCCCCTGCTTCCGCTGCGCACCCAGATAGGCAAATACTGCCGCTACCATATACAGGGTTCCCCAGATGGCCGCATCGTGAAAGCCACCCAGGAAAGCCATTCCACAAAGGGCGGCGCTGACCAGCAGAAGGACGCTCGCGCCCCTCCTACGGCCCAGAGCCAGGCCGCCCCCGGCCAACGCCAGCATCGAGGCGAACAAAACCCCAACGCCCGCTGCACCCATCGAGGCAAGGTCACGATCGGGAGCGCTGCCAAAAGACTGCGAGATCCGCATCCCCACCCCCGCCAACATCATTCCGCACCCTCCTTGGAGTAAAGACAAGAGCGCAGAAAACACAGAAATAACAAAAGCGACGACA
>NZ_CAUUGJ010000118.1:0-7110 GCF_963544685.1 uncultured Fretibacterium sp.
GAGGGCTGGACCTCCGCCACGTTCTTCGGTTCCAACGGCCTTGCGGACAACTCCGGCCCCACCGTCGGCACGGGGTCGGCATCCGGCACGCTCCGGACGATCGCCTTGAACGAGGCGGACGCCCTCGCGGCGGACAGCAGGGCCATGGACGCCATCCCCTCCCACCTGCCGAGCTTCCCGGCCGAGGACGCGAGGGGCGTCGCCCGTCCTCAGCCGACGAACGGCAAAAAGGACATCGGGGCCGTCGAGGAGAAACAGGGCGGAGGCAACGATCCCGGCGCGGACCCATCCCTTACGATCAAGTCCGTTCGGATGAGCGGCATCCCCAACACCCTGACCCGGGTCGGCCAGACCGCAACCCTCACCGCGACGGTCGTCTACGCGAACGGGACGACCTCGAGCTCCGAAAAGGTCACATGGTCCAGCAGCAATCCCGGCGTGGCGCGCATCGACGCCTTCGGCAACCTCTACGCCCGTTCCATGGGCAGAACCGTCATCAGCGTCGCGGTGAACCGGCAGAAAACCGTCGCGGACTCCGCGGACCTCACCGTCCGGGAGGAGATGAGCTACACCAACGTCCACCCCGAGATCTGGAAGATGCTGGGCGAGTTCAACGACCTGCTGAGCGCGCAGGGCGCAGGCCTCACCATTGCGGACTCCGACCCGGCGAGGGTGAAGGCCTCCGCCTTCCAAAAGGCGTTTCGCGACGCCTGGGGGACCTCCGCCGTCCAGGTGACGGAGCTGAAGTCCAGGGCCGCCATCCGCTTCAAGACGGGGCAGCTCCCCTCCGCGCAGGGCTGGAGCACCTCCAGGTCCGCGATCGACGTCTTCCTCGGCGGGCGCAGAAAGGGCGACCTGCTGCCTCTGAGGTACCGATGGAGCCTGTCTTGGGACGAGCTGAGCACGCTGATGGGGCGCAAGGTGACGAAGGTCGAGCCCCGGGAGCTCCTCGACGTCCTGAAGCCGGCCTTCATCTCCGCGGGCGGGGAGGCCTATACGGTCGTGGGAACCGACGGCGCGGCCGCATCTCAGGCAATCTCCTCGGGCGCGCTGAAAGTGACGAACGGCAACAATGGGGCGACCCTGGAGCTGACCGCCTTCGTGGCGGACGCCACGGGCCCGGCCGCCTCACCGGCAAAGACCGGGCCGCGGATCGTCGAGGGGCTCCTGGTGGTCCCGGACGGCGCCGCCGACGGGACGATCTCGGGCGCCATGGGCCTGCTCCAGAAAGCGAAGAGCGGCGGCGGGAACAAGGGCGAGGGCGGCGGCGGTGGATGCGACGCGGGGGTCGGCGGACTTG
Organism: uncultured Fretibacterium sp.; assembly: GCF_963544685.1. Lineage (NCBI taxonomy): Bacteria > Thermotogati > Synergistota > Synergistia > Synergistales > Aminobacteriaceae > Fretibacterium > uncultured Fretibacterium sp. The sequence continues at coordinate 1,301 of NZ_CAUUGJ010000118.1, forward strand.
CGTTGATTTTCGCAGCAGCACTCCTTCGGAGGAAGAGAGGATAGCCTCCGACTTTCGCAGCCAGTCCCTTAAGCAGACGGCCGGCCCCCTGTGGCCGCAGGCCACAGAGACCGTGTCGGTACGGCAAGCCGTAAACCTTCGGTCCGCTTACGTCGAAGCGCGACACCATTGTCGCGCTTCGACGCCAACAGACGATAGGCTGGAGAAAAACGTTTTAAGCAGCGCTTACCCAGCCCCCGCAACAGCCGGGGCCGCCTCACTTTTCAATGGTCGGCCCTTTGCTGTTTGGGCCGAAACGAGGGTATCGCCTCCACCGCTCGAGCGGATTGCGGAATACACGGATTTGTCCCTGGGCGAAACGGAGGCGCTGAGGGACCGGCTGCATTGAGGCATCATCAGGATACGAGAGATGAGCGGCCCCCGGATCCGGGGGCCGCTCGCCTTCAGTCAGAGCGTTTGGAATCGAATCAGAGCGTCCCGTTCTGCGCCCTGCTCAGAAGCTCCATCTTCATCCGATAGTAGGCCGGGCTCATGTCGAGATAATGCTTGTGCGGGTTCTCGAAGCGCTGCTCCTCCGGCCATATCTCCGTCTCGAGCTGGCGTTTTACGTACGCCCGGATTTCCTCGAGCGAAGGGGACGGCTTTACCCTCCTTCCGTCCTCCATGACCAGCTCATGCATCCTTCGGGCCGTACAGCCGGAGTAGACGAAGGTCCTCCACGGCCTCTGCGGATTGACGTAGGGATATTCCCCGCTGAAGTCGGGGGTCTCCTCCGCCATGGTGATCAGGTCGGAGATGGCATGTCCCTGGTCGTCATAGACGCGCCACACCTGTTTCTTCCCGGGGTTGGTGATCTTTTCGAAGGTCTCCGAGACCTTGATCTTGGGGTAGCAGGCCTTGCCCTTGTTCACGGCCACCAGCTTGTACACCGCCCCAAAGACGGGATCGCTCCGCGCCGTAATCAGCCGCTCCCCGACGCCGAAGGCGTCGATGCAGCCGCCCTGCTCCAGTATGGATCGGATCGTGAACTCGTCCAGGCTGTTGGAAGCGACGATCTTGCAATCCGTCAGGCCAGCCTCGTCCAGCATCCTGCGGGCGGCCTTCGAAAGGTAGGCCAGGTCGCCGGAATCCAGGCGGATGCCCTTCAAACGCTTTCCCCTGGGGATGAGGACCTCCCGGGCGACCCGGATCGCGTTGGGGATGCCCGACTTGAAGACGTCGTAGGTGTCCACGAGCAGGACCGAGTTGTCGGGATAGAGCTCCGCAAACCGCTTGAACGCGGTGTACTCGTCGTCGTGATACATGACCCAGCTGTGGGCCATCGTCCCGCTGACGGGGATGCCGAAGATCTGCCCCGCCAGCAGCGTGGCGGTGCTGGAGACACCGCCGATGTACGCCGCCCTGGCGCCGTAGACGGCGGCATCCACGTTATGGGCTCTCCTCGCGCCGAAGTCCGCCACGGCCCGCCCCTGCGCGGCCTGCACGATCCGGTGGGTCTTCGTGGCGATCAGGGACTGATGGTTGATCTGGTTCAGGATCGCCGTCTCCACCAGCTGCGCGTCGATCAGAGGCGCACACACCGTAAGGATCGGCTCGTTGGGGTACATGACGCTGCCCTCCGGCATGGCCGTCACGGTTCCGCGAAAGCGGTAATCCGCCAGCCATTCCAGGAACTTCTCCTCGTAGATATCGAGCGAGCGCAGGTAATCGATGTCCTCCTTTTCGAAATGAATGTTCTCCAGATAATCGAGCACCTGCTCCAGGCCCGCGAAGATAGCGAAGCCGCCTTCATCGGGGTTCCTCCGGTAGAACACGTCGAACGTGGCCGGTCCGTCGGCGTTCCCTCCGCCGAAGTACCCGTTGGCCATGGTCATCTCGTACAGATCCATCATCATGGAGATATTGCGCGGTTCAAACTGCGTCATGGGCCTCACCTCCACTTTCCCCTGCCAAAACCCGGCCCTCCCTGCGCGGGCACCGCGAACCGGAGCGCTCCGGTCCCTTCGGGAGCTCCGGATACGGAGAGGGACATTCCCTTGTATCGAGCTTCAAAAACACCGTGTCCAGAGTCGTACCGGAGAGATAGTCCAGAAACCGCCGCGCCGAGTCCTCGAGGACGGTATCGAAGATGCAGTCCCGAAAGGGGCACTGCGCACAGCACGAGCACAGCGCCGCCGAGGGATCGGGGGCGCCGTCGATCGCCTTGTAGACCGACATGAGCGATATCTGGGAGGGCGCGAGCTTCAACTCGAAACCGCCCCCCACTCCCCGCACGGAACGCACCAGCCCCGCGCGGGCCAGCCTTTGAAAAACCTTAGTCAGATGAGCCTCGGAGACCCCCAGGGTCTGGGCCATGTCCCGGGCGTTGAGCCGGCGTCCCGACGCGGCCAGAAGCCCCATGCCGTGCACGCCGAGGGAAACGGCCTCCGATATGGCGATAACACTGCCCAGCACAAAAACGCCTCCCGTCAGAATATCGACCCGAAACTGTAATCTATTCATCATTTCGGAGTCGGTTTACCTTTGCCGTTTCCTATCATAACACAGAGCATCCCCGGAGGACACCGCAGACTTTCCCAGGCTCGGAGAGACGCGCGTATCCTCCAAAATTGACATGGGGCTTCGCCAAACCGTCGGTCCGGCCTCGGAACGGCGGCGGCCCCGGCGAGCCGCACCCATCAACCCTCAAGCCGGGTTTCCCCAAAGGGAGGCCTTATGGACGGAATCGGCGTTTCCTTAAGTTATAATGTATCCGCAGCGGAAACGAGGAGGATGGGGCATGGCAAAACCTGTGGAGGCCGATGTGGTTTTATCCTGCAACGAGCACCTGCCGACGGTCGACGTCTGGCTGGTGATCGACGTTCTTCGCGCGACGACGGTGATCGTCCGATGGTTCGAGCTTGGAGGCCGGGAGCTCTACCCCACGGACACCCCCGACGCGGCGCGGCGTCTGGCGCACGATCTGGAGCAGGAAGGCCGAAACCCCCTCCTGATGGGAGAGGTAAACGCCATAACCCCTCAGGGGTTCGATCTCGGAAACTCGCCCCTGGACCTCACGAAGGAGCTCGCCGCGGCCCGCGAGTGCGCCGTCATGGCCACGACCAACGGCACGAAGGCCCTCCTGAGGGCTGCGGAAACGGGGGTTCCGGTCTTCGCCGCCTGCATTCGCAACGCCTCGTCGGCGCTCGGCTGCGCCCTGTCGCGGGGGTCCCGGATCGGCCTGCTCTGTTCGGGACGAAAGGGACGTCCCTCCTGGGACGACACCCTCTGCGCCGGCCTTCTGCTCTCCCTCCTGCAGCGGCGGCACCCCGGGCTGAGGCTCGCGGACAGCGCCCGCCTGGCGCTTCTGACCTGGCAGTCCTCCCGGAACGACCTGCAGGCGTCCCTCGCCGGGGCGGATCATGCCGTATTCCTGGACCGGGTCGGCTATAGGGCGGACATCGCCTTCGCGTGCATTCCGGACGCCGTCGAGGCCGTCCCCGAGCTGCACGAGGTCCCGCACGGCGATGGGATGCGCGCGGTCCTGCGCCGCGTCCCCCCGGACGCCATGGGCCCCCGTCTCGGAACCGCTCTGCCCCTTCCGGAACCGGCGCCCGTCGGGCCCCCCCGCACGGAACGGGCTCAGACGGCTCAAAACCGCTTCGCCTCCCTCCTTCAATACGTAAAAAGCGACGCGGACCACCTCTTTCTGGGCGGAAACAGGCATAAGAAATCCGGCAGGGCAAGGCTGCGATAGCACCGACGCCCTGTCCCGGAACGCCGGACGACAAGGCGGAACCGGATTCGATACGATATTGAACCTGATCAAGGGGGACCACGGCGGATGAAGACACTTTACCTGGACTGTTTTGCGGGGATCGCCGGCGACATGCTGATCGGGGCCCTGCTGGGCCTCCTCCCCGACCCGGAGCGCTTCCGCGCGGAGATGCGCAGGCTGACGCTCCTGCCGGAGGACAGTTACGAGCTCGTCATCGAGAGGGGCATGAAGAAAGGCATCGCGGGGACGAACTTCGACGTCCGCACCCACGAACATCATCCGCACCGGGGGCTGCACGAGATCGAGGAGATCGTCGGCGGAAGCGCTCTGTCCGACCGCGTCCGGAGGGAGTCCCTCCGGGCCTTTGCGCTGCTTGCGGAGGCCGAGGCCCAGGTCCACGGGACGACGCCCGACAAGATTCACTTTCACGAGGTGGGAGCCATCGACTCCATCGTCGACATCGTGGGCACCTTCGTCCTGATGGAGCTTCTGGACTGGCCCCGCGTGCTCTGCTCCCCTCTCAACGTGGGATCGGGCACGGTGACCTGCGCCCACGGCGTCCTGCCCGTCCCGGCCCCGGCGACGGCGCTCCTGCTTCGGGGGCTGCCGATATTCTCCCGGGGCGCGCCCATGGAGCGCACCACCCCGACCGGCGCGCTGCTCGCCAGGACCCTGGCCTCCGCCTTCTGCTCCATTCCCGCAGGATCGGTGATCGCGTCGAGCTTCGGCTTGGGCAATCGGGACTCCGAGGACATGCCCAACGTCCTCCGCGTCCTTCTGATGGAGGCCGGCCAGGAGGACGAGGGCCTGGTGCACGAGCGACTGACCCTCCTGGAGTGCAACATCGACGACATGAACCCTCAGGACTTCGAGCCCGTCTCGGGCCGCCTCTTTGAGGCGGGCGCCCTGGACGTCTGGACCGAGCCTATCTACATGAAGAAGGGACGCCCCGCCGTCCGGTTCTGTTGCCTGTCCGAGCCGGAAAAGGCGTCGTCCCTGACCCTGATCATGCTGAGGGAGACCACCTCGCAGGGGGTCCGTCGCATCGCGGCCGACCGCACCCGGCTGCATTTCCGCATCGAACGCGTCTCCACGCCTCTGGGGGAACTCGACGTCAAGACCGCGCTTCTGGGGGACGTTCCCCTGCGCCGCACCCCGGAGTACGAGGACCTCAAGCGCCTCGCGGCCGAGCACGGCCTTCCGATGGCCGAGATGCGCCGCCGCGTGGCGCGCGAACTCTGATGTACCGAAACGCCAAAATACAGATCCGGAAAATTAAGATACAGGAGGGTTTTCCATGTCGATCATCGTAGCGCTGCTGCTCGTCCTTTCCGTCGTCCTCAACGTCCTGCTTCTGACGCGGAAAAAGAACCCGGCCGCGAGGAAAAAATCGGTCCGCTCCGCGATCCTGCAGGGCATCCAGAACGTGAACGAGCTGGCGACCGTGCGGGAACGTTTTCAGTCCATCGTCTCGTTCTCCGACGGCAAACAGATGCCGTTCCTGGGCTTTTGCCTCCCCGGCACCACGCGGAAGTTCATCATGCGGTACGCCGGGGTCATCGTCTGCGGCAACGACCTCTCCAAGCTCAACATCTCCGAGCGGTTCGCGGTCAACCGCGTCCGTGTGGTCGTCCCGCGCAGCCGCATCCTGGACATCTACGCGGACATCCAGAGCTTCGAGGTCTACGACCAGCAGGCGGGGCTCTTCACCTCCATCCGCCTCGAGGACCAGAACCGGGAGGTGACGGCGGACCTGGAGGAGATGAGGCAGAACGCCCTGAAAAGCGGCATCCTGAGCCAGGCGGACGAGAACACCCGTCGGATCCTCACCTCCATCGTCGCAACCACGGGCATGGAGGCCGAGATCGTCTTCGACGACGGCGAGGGCGAGGTCCTGCGCCTCGAGACTCAGGACAGCACGCCCGAAAAGGCCGACGCCGAACAGGACCTCAGCCCCGCCTCCGTGGAGGCGACGGCGGACGAGTGAGCCTTGTAAGCCTTCGAAGTAAGCCTTCAAGGGCATTGCGGGCATTGCGGAGGAAAGCCGCCGCAC
>NZ_CAUUGJ010000119.1:0-6886 GCF_963544685.1 uncultured Fretibacterium sp.
GAGAGCACCACGCCCTCCGCCTCGTTCAGGACGACGTCGCCGCCGTCATAGTCCTTCACCACCCGGGGCCTGACGTTCCTGCCGGTCAGCTCGGTCGCCGTATCCAGGTGCGCGACGAAGCCGACGGCGGGCACCCTCTTCGCGGTGTTGCCGGACAGCGTCGCCGTGACGTAGGCGTGCTCCGTCACCTCCACGTCCTTCAGCCCCAGAGCCCGCAGCTCCGCGCCCATCTCCTCGGCCAGGACGAGCTGGCCGGGGGTGCTGGGCACGGTGGGGGCATCCTGGACGGACTGAGTGTCGTAGGTTACGTACTTCAGAAAACGTTCGAGCGTCGAATACATGATTTCAGAAAATCTCCTTACCTATCGTCCAATTCGAAACGGCTCACTCGCGCGGAGGCAGCTCCGGCGCGGGCAGGATCTCCTTTTCCACCAGAAGTTCGTCGGGATCCGGATTCGGGGCCAGCTGATCCGGGGAGACCGTGGGCTGCGGCACGGCCATCCCCTCCCGAAGCCCTCCCGCGAAGTGACAGGCCACGTGATGCCCGGGCAGGTGTTCCCGCAAGGGCGGGGTCTCCCGACGGCAGATGTCCTGGCAGTACCGGCAGCGTCCCATGAAACGGCAGGCGTCCGGGGGCTCGATGGGGCTCGGAACGTCGCCCTCCAGGATGATGCGCTCCTTCTTCACGTCCAGGCGCGCCACGGGAATGGCCGAGAGGAGCGCCTGGGTATAGGGATGCAGCGCCGTCGTGAAGAGCTCCTTGTAGTCGCAGAGCTCGACGACCTGCCCCAGGTACATCACCGCGATGCGGTCCGAGACGTGCTTCACCACGCTGAGGTTGTGGGAGATGAACACGTAGGTGTAGTGGAACTCGCGCTGAAGCTCGTTCAGCAGGTTCAGGATCTGGGCCTGGATGCAGACGTCGAGCGCGGAGACCGGCTCGTCCAGAACGATGAACTCCGGGTTCAGGGCCAGGGACCGCGCGATGCCGATCCGCTGCCGGCGTCCGCCGTCCAGCTCGTGCGGGTAGCTGTTCTCCAGCCGCTCGGCCAGGCCGACCGTGCTCATCAGCTCGCGGATGCGCTTGCGCATCTCGGCCTTGCTTCCGTAGACGTTATTGACGATCAGGGGCTCGGCGATGAGCTCCCAGACGGAGAGCCTGGGGTTCAGGCAGGAATAGGGATCCTGAAAGACGATCTGCACCCTCCTGCGCAGCTCCTTCATCGTGGAGGCGTTCACCTTCGTCACGTCGGTGTAGCCGCCGCCCTCCCTGTCCTGGAGCAGGACCTTGCCCGCCGTGCTGTCCAGAAGGCGGATCAGGCACCGGCCCAGCGTGGATTTGCCGCAGCCGGACTCGCCCACCAGCCCAAGGGTCTCGCCCTTCTCGATGTCGAAGCTCACGTCGTCCACGGCGTGAAGCATCCCCCGCTTGGTGCTGAAGTACTTTTTCAGGTTCTCGACCCGGATGTAGGGTTTGTTGTCCGTCGTCATCATCATCACCTCACCGGCCCATCATGCGCGCGCGCACGGGACAGGCCACGAAATGCCCCGGCTCCAGCTCGACCGCCTCCGGCCGCACGCGGGAACACGACTCCTCGGCCATGGAGCAGCGCGGGTGGAACGTGCAGCCCGACGGGAGCTCCATCGGGTCCGGCATCAGGCCCGGGATGACCGCCAGCTCCTCGACGTCCTCCTCCAGGTCCGGCACGGATTTGAAGAGCCCGATGGTGTAGGGATGCAGCGGGTTGCTGTAGAGGGAGCGCTTGTCAGCGTACTCCACCACCCGGCCGGCATACATGATCGCGACCTTGTCGCAGATGTCCGCGACGATACCCAGATCGTGCGTGATCAGGATCATCGAGGCGCCGAACTGCTGTTTCAGCTTCTTCATCAGCTCCAGGACCTGGGCCTGGATGGTCACGTCCAGCGCCGTGGTGGGCTCGTCCGCTATCAGAAGCCCGGGGTCGCAGGCAAGGGCGATGGCGATCACCACGCGCTGCTTCATGCCGCCGGAGAACTGGTGCGGATAGTCGTGCATCCGCTCGCGCCGGATGCCCACGAGCTCCAGCATGTCCCCCGCCTGCCTCAGGGCCTCCGCCTCGGAGACGTTCCGGTGCAGCCGGATCATCTCGGCGATCTGCCTGTCCACCGTCATGACGGGGTTGAGGCTCGTCATCGGGTCCTGGAAGATCATCGCGATCTTCCCGCCGCGGACGGTGCGCATTTCCGCCTCGCTCTTCCTCAGCAGGTCCTCCCCCTCGAAGAGGATCTCCCCGGACCGGACCACGCCGGGCGGCGAGGGGATCAGACGCATGATGCCGAGCGCCGTGGTCGTCTTGCCCGCGCCCGTCTCGCCGACGAAGCCCAGGGTCTCCCCGCGCCCCAGCCGGAGGTTCAGGCCCTCCACCGCATGCACCGTCCCGCTGTCCGTCACGTACTGGATCGTCAGGTCCCGGACCTCCAGCAGGAGGTCCGTCTTGTTCTCGTTTCTTTCCATATTCGGCCTTTCCATTGACTCGGTTCCTCCCCTTCGCCCGCGTCAGCGCTTCAGCTTCGGGTCCAGCGCGTCGCGCAGGCCGTCGCCCAGGAAGTTCAGCGCGAGGATCGTGAACATGATCGCAAGCCCGGGGTAGAGCGTCAGGTGCGGGAAGTCCCGGATGTACTGCCGCCCGCCGGAGAGCATGGCGCCCCACTCGGGGTTGGGCGGCTGGATGCCCAGCCCGATGAAGGAGAGCCCCGCCGCGTTCAGGATCGCCGAGGCCACGCCCAGCGTGGACTGGACGATGATCGGGGCCATGCTGTTGGGGATGATGTGCTTCATGATGATGCGCAGGTCGGAGCTGCCGACGGACCGAGCCGCCTCGACGAACTCCATGCCGCGGATCGAGAGCACCGATCCGCGCACGATGCGGGCGTAGTTCGGCACCGCCGAGACGCCCACCGCGATCATCAGGTTCATGAGGCTGGGCCCGAGGGCCGCCACGATGGCGATGGCCAGCAGGGTCTGGGGGACGGAGAGCAGCACGTCCATCACGCGCATGATCCCGTTGTCGATCCAGCCGCCGTAGTAGCCGGCCGTAGCCCCCAGCATCCCCCCAACGACCAGGGCGATGCCCACGGCGATGAAGCCGACCTGCAGGGAGACGCGGGCGCCGAAGATCAGGCGGCTCAGAATGTCGCGCCCGAACTCGTCCGTGCCCAGCCAGTGCTCCGCGGACGGGGTCTCGAACATGTGCATCAGGTCCTGCTTTGCGAAATCGTAGGGGGCCAGGACGTCGGCAAAGATCGCGCAGAAGATCAGCAGCAGAATGACCGCCAGGCCGAACATGGCCAGAGGGCTTCTGCTCAGCCGGAAGATCACCTCGGCGAAGGGGCCGCGCCGCCTGCGCCCCGTGCCCTTCACGGGGGCGTCCAGGGCATCCGTATTGGCGTTCGTCATGATGTCTCCTCCCTACTTGTACTGCGCCTTGATGCGCGGGTCGATGTAGGCATAAACCAGGTCGACCAAAAGGTTTACGATGCTGAAAACGATCGCGATGAAGAGCACTCCGCCCTGGACCATGGGGTAGTCGCGCTGCATGATCGAGCTGACCATGAGGCGGCCGACGCCGGGGATGGCGAAGATGGACTCCGTCAGGATCGCGCCGGCCAGCAGGTGTCCGAACTGGAGCCCGCAGAGGGTGACCACGGGGATCAGCGCGTTGTGCAGCGCATGCACCCAGATGACGACGGACTCCTTCTGCCCCTTGGCACGTGCGGTTCGGATGTAGTCGGCGCGGATGACCTCCAGCATCGAGGAACGCGTCATGCGCGTCACCATGGAGATCGCCTGGGCCGACAGCGAGACGGCCGGCAGGATCATGGCCTTGAAGGTGCCGAACCCGGAGGAGGGCAGCCAGCGCAGGTGCACCGAGAAGAGCAGGATGAGCAGCAGGCCCAGCCAGAAGACCGGCATGGACAGGCCGATCATGGCGAAGATCATCGTGACGGTGTCGAAGAGCGAGTATTGCTTGATCGCGGAGAGTATCCCGCAGGGGAGCCCCACCAGGATGGCGATCAGCATCGCCAGGGCCGAGAGCTTCAGGGTGGCGGGAAATGCGGCCAGGACCTCCTGGGCGACCGACCGCTTGGTGATATAGGAGCGGCCGATGTCACCCTTCGTCACGGCCTTCCAGACGTAGTTTCCGAACTGCACCAAAAAGGGGTCGTTCAGCCCCTCGCGGTTGCGGAACTCCTGAACCGCATCCTCGGTGGCCAGATCCCCCAGAACCATGCGCGCCGGGTCGCCGGGCGTCAGGTAGAGCAGGGTGAAGACACAGAAGGCCACACCGAGCAGGACGGGGATCAGGAACAGGACACGGCGAACGATGTATCGTAGCATCGCGAAACATCCTTCCTTTCCATCTCATGCAACGTCTATCGTTATGCTAGTCCCCGGACCGTTCATATACAGTGCCTTCTGGACGGCTCAAGGATCAATCTTTACGTATCATTCCATTTCTAAATCATTCGTAGACGAGGCGGCTTTTGCGAGACGCAGCGAATAAGCAGAGAGCCGGCGAAGCATGAGCCGTGCGAATCGCTTAGGTTCCTCACCAGGCGTACAAAAAAGTACGTCGAGCAAGGCGAGCAAAAACAACGAAGTATACGGGTGATTTAGAATTGGAATCAGGTCGCTCAGACACGTCGGCAGGGAGGGCAAGAGAAGCCCTCCCTGCCGATACAAACCCCTCGAGGGACAAAAAATTCTCTGTCCCAAAGACGTTCAAGCGCGCGCTACTCCTCGAAGTAGGCCGTGGCGAAGGTGTGGACGTCGAAGGGACTGCTGACGAACCCCTTGACGGTCTTCTGGACCCCGACGAGGGACTCGTCGTTATGCAGAAGGATCATCGGGCACTTCTCGTTGATGTAGAGCTGCATGTCCCTGTAGGTCTTCTCGCGGTTCGGGCCGTCGGGCAAGGACCGCCCGCTGGCCAGCAGCTCATCCAGCTTCGCGTCGCTGAAGAAGGTGTAGTTCGTGCCCGCTCCCGTCTCCAGCAGGCCGGCCACGGCGTAGTCCGGGTCGGGAACGGAGAGGCCCCAGCCCAGGAGGAACAGGTCGTGCTCCTTCTTCTGCAGGCCCTGGATGTAGGCCCCCCACTCCAGGACCTTGATCTTGGCCTCGATGCCCAGTTCCTGAAGCTGAGCCTGGATGATCGTCGCCATATCGACGCGCTCCTTGCGCTCGTTGGTCCAGATCTCGATCTTCAGTCCCTTGGGGTCGACTCCGGCCTCCGCGAAGAGCTTCTTGGCCGTCTCGACGTCCCGCGCGTGCACCGGAAGATCGGCATCGATGGAATACTTGATCCCCGAGGGGATCAGCGTGCGCGGCGTCTTCCCCACGCCGCGGAAGACGGCCTTCTGGATGCCCACGGTATCGAGCGCCGCGCTGAAGGCGTTGCGCACGCGGGGATCGTCGAAGGGCTTCTTGGTCGTGTTGAACCCCATGTAGGTGGTGGAGGCCAGGGGCTTGCGCTGCAGGACCAGGGCCTCGTTCTCCTCGATGCGCGAGATGTCGTTGTTGATCATGGGGTAGGCGATGTCCACCTCGCCGGTCTCGAGTCCGACCGTGCGCGCCGTCGGCTCCGGGATGGAGCGGAGCACGAGGGTCTTGAACTTCGCCTTCTCGTCCCAGTAGTCGTCGAAGCGCTCCAGAGTGTACCGGTCGCTCTTCTGCCAGCTCACGAACTTGAAGGGGCCGGTGCCGACCGCCGTGCCGGCGGGCGTGCCGTAGTTCTCGCCCTGGGCCTCGACCTCCTTCTTGTTGACGATGGAGCCCCAGCTGTGGGCCAGGGAGGCGAAGAAGGGGAAGTTCACCTTCTTGAGGTGCAGGATGACCGTGTAGTCGTCCACGATCTCGACGTTGTCCAGGTCCTGGGAATAGGTTTTGATGTGGGCCCCCACCTCCGTGGTGGCGCGTTCCAGCGAGAACTTGACGTCCTCCGCCTTCAGCTCCTCGCCGTTGTGGAACTTCACGCCCTTGCGGAGGTACATCTTGTACGCCGTGTCGGAGACGAACTCCCACTTCTCGGCCAGGCCGGGGCGGAAGGTGCCGTCGTCGTTCAGGAAGATGAGGGTGTCGTAGACCTGATGACAGGCGCGGGAACTGGGATAATCGTTGTGGCGGATGGGGTCGAATGTGGTTGCGTCGTACTGGTCGGCCACAACCAGCGCGTCCTTGGCGGCGAACGCGGAGCCGCCGAGGGCAAGAACAAGCGCAAGTGCCAGCAGTGCCAAAATGCTCTTCCTCAAAACTATCCTCTCCTCTTTTTTATTTCCCCCCGAAACCGGGGAGATGGAAGACAAAACGGACGAAGCAGGGGAACGGGCGCCCCCAGGAAGCCAGGGCCGATCCCTGTAGTTTTCGGGACGAAACGCGACAGGGCCGTCGCCGCCTCAGCGGCTGTAGACCTCCGCGCCGTCGATGAAGGTCTTGACGACGTGCGTCCGGGCGTCCAGAGGGTCCCCGTCCCAGACCGCCAGGTCGGCGTCCTTGCCGGGCTCGATGGACCCCATCCGCTTCTCAAGCCCCAGGTGCTCGGCGGCATACAGGGTCACCGCCCTCAGCGCCTCGTCCGGGGGCAGCCCCGCCTTCACGGCCAAAGAGGCGCAGACGATCTGGTGCTCGATGGGAATGACCGGGTGGTCCGTGATGATGCAGAAATGGACACCGGCCCTCCAGAGCGTCACGGGCGTATCCCAGGACTTGTTGCGGAGCTCGATCTTGGGTTTCGACGAGAGCGTCGGCCCCACGGCGGCAAAGACCTTTCTCTCCGCCAGCCAGGGCGCGATGAGGTGCCCCTCCGTGCAGTGCTCGATGGTATAGCGCAGGCCGAACTCCTCGGAG
>NZ_CAUUGJ010000120.1:0-6766 GCF_963544685.1 uncultured Fretibacterium sp.
CTTGGGACATCTGGAGAGCACCGGAGCCCTCGTCTCCAATCTGACGGCCCGTGGGAACCGCGGCGGGCGGGGCTCGTTATAACGGACTCTAGGGTTCGGGTGGCATTGATACGCCTCCGCGGTTGGAGGATGCCTTGCTCTATCGTGTGGAGGACGATGCCATTTGGCTGAGGTTTCGATAGTCGGTCCGGCTTTCGCCGGGGGAGGCGGGGGCCGCTCTTGATGGGTAACGAGAGGAGAGGTCTCATGAAAACGAGAAAAGCGTATGTCAGGAACATCGTTCTGCTTTTTTCTTTCCTCCTTTTGGTCCTGTTGAACGTCGCAACCACATTCGCGTACTTTGGCCACCTGGAGGATGGGTTGGGTTACATTATGATGTCGTTGCTCTGGGGATTTCTCGCCATGATCCTTGTCACGGGCCCCTATCTCTTTTGCGTCAGGGCCTTTCCACCGAGGCCCGATCGCCCTGAGGGCGAACCGGAAATCGGTGAGTCGCGGATCGTTTCCCTCGGAAAAACGCTGGAATACCAAAAGAGGTGGCTGGGCAGACGGGTGATATGGTCTCTTTTCGCTGTTTTCGGCTGTTTTTGGCTGGGTTCGCGCTTCCTCGCCTCACCTTCAGGATACTTTGAATTTTATGAGGTATTTTGTGATTACCTTTCGTTTTTCGGCATGATTTTCTTTGTTTATTCTTTCTTTACGCACGCATGGGCGTGGTGGGCCCAAGGATGGAGGAACCGAAAGTATCCGCTTACGGGGCTGACCCGAAGGGAGGCCACCTGGATACTGGAGGTGTCCGGTGAGATTCGCCGCCGCATGAAGTGCACTTATTTGTCGGGAGTGCTCTACGTCATGATCATGGCAGTGCTGGCTTTTGTCCTGCTCGTCTGATGTCGGGGCCGGGGCTCCGGCTTTCGGCCGGCTGCGGAGCGGCGGCCCGGGCGTCATCCTCCTGCCTGCGGCATTTTGGGGGTGGGGCGTTTTTCTGGTTTGGAATATTGCTAGGCGCCCTCCAGGCGGTTTGCCGTCGCTGCAGGGAGCGCTATAATGACCTTGAGTACCGTCCATTCTTTTCTTTTTTGAGGGGAGATCGTTATGATGATCGTAAGGCCCAGAAGGCTGCGGCGCACGGCCGCCATCCGCGATATGGTGAAGGAGACGCGCCTTTCGCCGTCCATGCTTGTGTATCCCGTGTTCGTCCGCGAGGGGACGAACGTCGAGGAGGACATCCCGGCCATGCCGGGGCAGAAGCGCTACAGCCCGGACACGCTGCCGCGCGTGCTGGAGCGCGCGGCCGAGGCCGGGCTGGGGGGCGTGCTGCTCTTCGGCATACCGGACCGCAAGGATGAGACCGGCAGTCAGGCCTGGGCGGAGAACGGGGTGATCCAGCGCTCGCTGGCCGAGGGGAAGCGGCGCTTTCCCGACCTGACGCTGATCGCGGACGTCTGCCTCTGCGAGTACACGTCGCACGGCCACTGCGGGGTGCTGAAGGGCGAGACCGTGGACAACGATCCGACGCTCGAGCTCCTGGCGCGGACGGCCGTCTCGCAGGCCCGTGCCGGGGCGGACGTGGTGGCGCCGTCCGACATGATGGACGGCCGGGTGGGGGCCCTGCGGTCGGCGCTGGACGCCGCCGGCCTGCAGGAGACCCTGATCCTGTCCTACGCGGTGAAATACGCCTCGGCGTTTTACGGCCCCTTCCGCGAGGCGGCGGGGTCGGCCCCCGCGTTCGGGGACCGGCGGAGCTACCAGATGGATCCCCGCAACGTCCGCGAGGCCCTGAGGGAGGCGCAGCTGGACGTGGACGAGGGCGCGGACATGATCATGGTCAAGCCGGGGCTGCCGTACCTGGACGTGCTCCGCGCGGTCAAGGAGCGGAGCTGCGTTCCGGTGGGCGCGTACTCCGTCAGCGGGGAGTACTCCATGATCAAGGCGGCGGCCGAGCGGGGCTGGGTGGACGAGGAGCGCGCCGTCTCCGAGGCGGCGGTCTGCCTCGTCCGGGCGGGAGCGGACATCCTGCTGACGTATTTCGCGCTCCCCCTGGCCCAGTGGATCCGCGAGGGAAAGCTGTAGCCGCAAGGGCCCCGATCCGAATGCGGGGAACGCCGGCGTCCCTTTCGCGACCTCCCATTCCGCATGCGGATGGGAGGCTTTTTTTTTCGGGTGTGTCTGCCCTCTTGCCTTTTGTGACGAAGGGAGTATAATCCCTTCATCGCGAATTAGACCGACCGGTCGAACCGGAGGGTTTGCCGAGGGATTCAGGATCGGTTGGATTTGTCGGGACGGGAGGGAGATGAGGAAGATCGTCAGGCAGGAACGGCTGAAGGACGACAAAAAGGTGCGGCTGATCGAGGCGGCCATCGAGGAGTTCAACGAGCATGGCCTGCAGAACGCCTCCTACAACAGGATCATAGAGCGTTCCGGCCTCAGCAAGGGAGCGGTCTATTACTATTTCGAGAACAAGGACGCCCTGTTCTGTACGGTCATCGAGGACATCGGAGAGCGCTTCCTGGATGCGATAAAGGACCTGGAGTTCCCCGAGACGAAGGAGGGGTACTGGGACGCCGTCTTGGCGTATCGGCGGAGGGAGGTCGCCTTCTTCATGGCGAACCCTTCCTTTGGGCGCATCTTGATGATTCTGAGCGAGCGCGACCTGTCGTTCGACGACCCCTTCTGGAGGGCGTTCGAGCGCCCCATCCGTTTCCTGTCCCGGTTCATAGAGAACGGGCAGAGGCTTGGGGCCGTTCGGGACGATCTGGGGGCTGTGACGATCCAGCGCTTGATATGGGCCGTCGGAAAGGTGATGAACCTCGAACTGTTCGGCGCGGTGTGCCGCGGCGGAACGTGTGCGGACGACGAGGCGGAGCGGATATCCCACCGGTATCTGGAGGCCATGAACGATCTGAGCCGGAGGATGCTGGCCCCGTGAAGGGCCGCCGTCCGCTTATGGGGAGGAATGGAGCATGTGGAGACGTTTGGTGTCGTATTTGAACAGGCTGAGGTTCGTGCTGTGGGTGTTCCTGCTGGCGCTTGCGGGGGGGGCGGTGTGGCTTGCCGTGAACGCCAGGCTCTCGCAGGATGAGGCCAACCTGAAGTCCCTGGAGGCGGCGGAGAAGATCAGCTTTCCGGTCACCACGACGGTCCTGAAGCCCGGCTCGTGGGAGAGCTGGCGCAGCTATTACGGCCAGGCCAAGGCCGTGCGCACCCAGGACGTCACGACCTTCGAGCGGGAGATCGTGAAGGCCGTCCACGTCCAGGTCGGGGACCACGTGAAGAAGGGGCAGACCGTGGTCTCGCTCCTGGCCGCCGACCGGACGGCCAGGGCGCAGGCCAGCCGGACGGGGTACGACGAGGCCCAGCTGAACTACAAGCGCCTGAACGAGCTGAGGAAGAAGGGCGGCGTCTCGCAGGCCGAGGTGGACAAGGCCTATGCGGCCCTGAAGTCGGAGGAGGCGGGGCTGAGGAGCTCGCAGTCCACCCTTTTGAGGACGGAGCTCAAGGCCAGCATCGACGGGATCGTCTCGGCCCGCAACGTGGAGCCGGGCGAGGTGGCGGAGATGGGCAAGCCGCTCGTCTCCATCGTCGACCCCTCGGAGATGGAGGCGCAGCTGATGGTCTCCAAGAAGGACATCTTCAACATCAACAAGCAGACCTCCGTGGATATCTACGTCGACGGGACGCGGAGCGTCGGCTGGGTCAAGCGCGTCAGCCCCGAGGCGCAGAGCGGTTCGGGGCTGTATCCCGTGGTCGTGGGGCTGAAGCAGGACGCCGGCGTGCTGCCCGGGACCTACGTCGAGGGGCGCTTCCTGGTGGAGAAGAAGGACAACGTCATCGTCATCCCGTCCGACGTCGTGATCTACAGGGGTAACGCGCAGTCGGTCTACATCGCCTCCGGCGACGTGGCGCGGAGCGTGACGATCACGACGGGCTCGGGGCGCGGCGGCAGGGTCGTCGTAACCTCGGGGCTCAGCGTCGGGGACGAGCTGATCGTGAGCGGGAACCGCAGTCTCTACGACGGCGTCCCGGTCTCCAAAAACCTGGACTTCGGCGAGGATCGGCCCCTTTAGGGGCTGTCTTTTCAGGATCGAGGACCTTCATGAGAGGTTTTATACGGTTCTGCATCCAGCGTCCGGTCTTCACGGGCTGTTCTGTCGTCATCTGGGTCCTGCTGGGCATCAGCAGCTACCTGAGCCTGGGGGTGACGCTCTATCCCAGCGTCGAGCTGCCGTTCATCCTGGTCCAGACGATCTACACGGGGGCCGGCCCCAACGAGATCGAGCAGCTGGTGTCCAAGCCTCTGGAGGACGCCCTCTCCGACCTGGAGGGGCTCAAGACGATCACGAGCTACTCCCGCGACGGCATGTCGATGCTTGCCGTCGAGATGGAGGCGGGGACAAACCCCGACCTGGCGCTGGTGGACGTCAACAACAAGGTCAGGGCCAAGGTGTCGGACCTCCCCAAGGACGCGAACGAGCCGGTCTCCATGAAGTTCGACATCAACGCCCAGCCCTTCCTGATCGCCTCCTTTACCTCCGAGCTCCCCGAGAAGGAGGCCAAGAAGTTCATCGACGACCGGATCAAGCCCCTCGTCGCGCGCGTCGAGGGCGTGGGGCAGGTGGACGTCGTGGGAGGGCGGGACCGTGAGATCCAGATCGTCCTGGACCCCGCGGCGCTGAGCGACTACGGCGTCTCCTACCAGAGGATCTGCTCGGTCGTGGCGGCCAACAACCAGACCAACCCGTCGGGATACGTCACGCAGGAGAAGGACGAGGTCTCCCTGCGCCTGATGGGCGAGTTCAACGAGGTGGAGCAGCTGGAGGACATCCTGATCCCCACCGCGAACGGTCAGCCCGTTCCGCTGTCCCTGCTGGGCAAGGTGGTGGACGGCGAGGAGGACGTCCGGTCCCTGGCCCGGGCCAACGGGCACGAGGTCGTTCAGATGCGGGTCAGTCCGCGCGCCAACGCCGACGTCGTGGAGGCGGGAAAGGCGATCAAGCGCATTCTGGACGATGCGATGAAATCGCTTCCCGCCTTCAGGATGAACTACACCTACGACGACACCGGCTACATCGAGACCTCGGTCAAGAACGTCATCCGCGACACCGGCGTGGGCATCCTGCTGACGGCGCTGGTCATCTACCTGTTCCTGGGGCGCCTGTCGGCCACCTTCATCGTGGCCGTGTCCATGCCCGTTGCCTTCATGGCGACCTTCGTCCCCATGCAGATGCACGGCTACACCCTAAACCTCATGAGCTCCCTGGGCCTGGCCCTTTCCATGGGAACCCTCGTCATGAACTCCATCCTGATCATCCAGAACATCTACCGCTACCGGGACATGGGGTACGCGCCCTTCGAGGCCGCGGAGGAGGGGACCGTGGAGATCTCCGTCTCCGTTCTGGCGGGCGTGCTGACGAACCTGGGCGTGTTCATGCCCGTCGCCCTGATGTCCAGCATCGCCGGGCAGTTCCTGAAGCCCTACGCGGTGACGATCGTGTACGCCACGCTCTTCTCCCTGTGGGTCACCATGACCGTGACGCCCTGCCTGGCGGCGCGCATCCGCCCGGGAAGCGCGGAGACGCCTCTTTTGGGCCGCATCCTCACGGGCTGGTGGAATTGGCTCTTCGAGGGGTTCCAGGACCTCTTTCTCCTTCTGCTGCGCGGGGCGATGCGGTTTCCGGTGATCGCCGTGATCCTGACGCTCCTGCTGACCTGGGGCTCGCTTCGGCTCGGCGGGTTCATCGGCTCGGAGTTCATCCCCGCAACGGACGACGGAACGATCACCATCAGCCTGACGCTGGACAACAACGCCTCCCTGGGCCGGACGGAGGAGATGGTGCGGCGGGTGGAGGCGTTCATCTCCACGATGGAGGAAAAACGCTGGATCCGCGACGTGGTCTCCACGGTGGGCGCCTCCAAGCGCGAGACGGCAATCTTCAAGGCTTCGGTCGCCGTCTACCTGAAGGAGGACCCCGAGCGTCCCTCGACCCAGTCCGTCGCGGACAAGATCCGTCCCTTCCTGGCGACGCTGGAGGGTGTGGAGACGACGACCACGGCGACCCGGGTCGGCTTCGGCGACCCGATCGAGATCCGCGTCTCGGGCAACGACCTGTCGGCCCTTTACTCGGTGGCCGAGGAGATCCGCAGCCGCGGGCGCAGCGTCCCCGGCGTGCGCGACCTGAGCCTCTCGATGGAGATGGGCAAGCCGGAGCTCCGGGTGCTCCCCATCCGCTGGAGGCTGACCCCGCTGGGGCTCAACATCTCGGACCTGTCGAGCATCGTCCGGGGCTACCTGATCGGGGCCGACGCGGGCAAGTTCCGCCAGAGCGGCTTCGAGTACGACATCAAGGCGCGCCTGGATCGCGAGAAGGCGGGGGACATCTACACGGTGTCGGCGCTGCCGATCATGACGGGCTACGGACTGGTCCCCCTGGACGAGATGGCCGACGTGGCCTGGAGCGACGCGCCGACGGAGATCCGCCGCATCGAACGCCGGCGCACCGTCGTGGTGACGGGCAACGTACGGTTCATCACGTCGGGCGAGGGCAACGCCAGGATGCGGGAGCTTATCTCCGGGATGAAGCTGCCCAATGGGGTCGAGGTCACCTTCGGCGGCGAGAGCGAGGACATGGCGGAGAACTTCGCCGAGCTGATCCGGACGATGATCATCGCCATCGTCGTGACCTACATCGTGGTGGCGGCGATCCTGGAGTCCTGGCTCTACGCCGCGGTCATCCTGTTCACGGTGCCCATGGCGATGATCGGGGTC
>NZ_CAUUGJ010000121.1:0-6730 GCF_963544685.1 uncultured Fretibacterium sp.
AGATGTAGCTCCGTCTCGTGGGCTCGGAGATGTGTATAAGAGACAGTCTACGAGCGGGACGGGCTGACCGTCCTCGTGGGGCTGTCGGCGCGGGGCAACCGCTTCGTCACCTTCAAGCAGGCCCGGGGGGACGACCTCTGGCTCCATGCCCACGAACTGCCGGGGGCGCACGTCGTCATACGCGGCTCCCGCGGGCGGGAGGAGCTGGAGACGGAGCGCCGGGACGTACTGGAGTTCGCGGCCTCCCTCGCCGCGGCCCATTCGAGGGGCAGGGGCTCCGGCTCCGTCCTGGTGGACTACACGGAACGCCGCTACGTCCGTTCCGTGCCCGGGACGGTGGCCCTGGTCACCTACACGAATCCGGGGACGCTTCGGGCCGTTCCGAGGGAGGAACGATGAAGTTCCGCTCCCCGAACGGTCAACGATCAACAATGATATACTCCTGATACAGCTTACGGAAATGGGGTCGATCGATATGGACATCAAGGCGCCGAGGGGCGTGCGGGACATTCTGCCCGGAGAATCGTGGAAATGGGCCTATGTGGTGAGGACAACGGCCGAGGCGATGGCGGACTTCGGCTGCTCCGAGGTGCACCTGCCCCTATTCGAGCAGACGGAGCTCTTCTCCCGCGGGGTCGGCGAGACCACGGACATCGTGGAGAAGGAGATGTACACCTTTTCGGACCGAGGCGGGCGCAGCGTGACGCTGCGTCCGGAGGGCACGGCGGGGATGGTGCGCGCCGCGCTGGAGAACGGGCTGTGTGCCCAGGGGACCTCCGCCAAGCTCTGGTGCTGGGGCCCCATGTTCCGCTACGAGCGCCCCCAGAAGGGGCGCTACCGTCAGTTCCATCAGATCGACATGGAGTGCCTGGGGGTGTCCGGGGCGGGGGCGGACGTCGAGGTCATCGACCTCTCCGCGGAGATCTTCCGGCGTCTCGGCCTGAGGAACCTGGAGGTCGTCCTGAACTCCGTCGGCTGCCCCGTCTGCCGTCCCGTCTACCGCCAGGCGCTGCTGGCCCACTTCGAGGCCCGCAAGCCCGAGCTCTGCGAGACCTGCCTGGGACGCATGGAACGCAATCCCCTGCGCATCCTGGACTGCAAGAACCCCTCCTGCGGGGCCGCGGCGGACGCCGCCCCGGCCATCTACGACCACCTCTGCCCGGAGTGCCGGGACCACTTCAAGGAGGTCCGGGCCGGACTGGAGCGGCTGGACCTCTCCTACCGACTGGACAAAAGGCTGGTGCGCGGGCTGGACTACTACACCAGGACGGCCTATGAGATGCTCTCCGGCGATCTCGGGGCCCAGAACGCCGTCTGCGGGGGCGGACGCTACGACAACCTGTCCGAGGCCATCGGAGGACCGCACCTGCCCGGCGTCGGCTTTGCGGGCGGGCTCGACCGCATCGTCCTCGTCATGGAGGAGCAGGGCTGTTCCTTCGGCCGGGCCCCGGCGGTGAAGGTCTACGTCGCGGCTCTCTCCGACGAGGCGCGGAGCGCGGCGCAGGTCCTGACGCACCGGCTGCGGCGCCACGGAGTCGCAGCGGAACAGGACACCGCGTCGCGCGGCTTCAAGGCGCAAATGAAGAGCGCGGACGCGTCGCACGCCGCGTGGACCTGCATCATCGGCCCCGAGGAGATGGAAAAGGGCCTCGTGACCGTCAGGAACATGGCCGACGGCTCTCAGACCTCCCTGGCGCCGGAGGCGGTGCCGGAGTTCGTGGCGAAGGACGGGAAATAACCTCTTTTCCCTTGAATCGACAGGGGCGGCCCCCCATGCGCGGGCCGCCCCTGTCCTCTTCCGGAAGGCGCGCCGCCTTCAGCGGGCGCTCATGATGACCTTTATCTCGTCCTCGTTGATGCCGACCATCGCCTCTCCGAGGTCCTTCGATACCTCGAGCAGCACCTTGGGGTCCTTGTAGTTCGCGACCGCCCTGACGATAGCCTTCGCCCTCTTCTCGGGGTTCCCGGACTTGAAGATCCCCGACCCCACGAATACGCCCTCGGCCCCCAGCTGCCGCATCAGGGCCGCGTCCGCGGGCGTCGCGACGCCGCCGGCCGAGAAGTTCAGGACCGGCAGTTTCCCGTTCTCCCGCACCGACCTCAGAAGGTCGGCGTCGACACCGAGCTCCTTGGCCTTGCTGTGGATCTCGTCCTCCCGCAGCGACGCGACCCACGAGATCTCGCCCATGATCTGCCGCATGTGGGAGACGGCCTGGATCACGTCGCCGGTCCCCGCCTCGCCCTTCGTCCTGATCATCTTCGCCCCCTCGGAGATCCTCCTGAGGGCCTCCCCCAGGTTCCGGGCGCCGCACACGAAGGGGGTCCTGAACTGTTTCTTGTCGATGTGGTACACGCCGTCGGCGGGGGACAGGACCTCCGACTCGTCGATGAAGTCTATCCCCAGGGACTCCAATATCTGGGCCTCGACGAAATGCCCTATCCTCACCTTCGCCATGACCGGTATCCCGACCGCCTTTACGATCTCCTCGATCATCTTGGGGTCGCTCATCCTCGAGACGCCGCCGGCCGCCCGAATGTCCGCGGGGACCCTCTCGAGCGCCATGACCGCGACCGCCCCCGCTCCCTCCGCAATCCTGGCCTGTTCCGGGTTGACGACGTCCATGATGACTCCGCCCTTGAGCTTCTCGTAAATATCCATCGTTCTCCTCCTCCGGTCTTTTCGCACTTTCTCGTTTTCGCGTTTTCGCGTTTTCGTTCCGACACTGCATTTGCTGCCGCGTTCGCCCCGGCATTATATCTGCTATACTGTTTCCATCGATAGATACAAACCAAAATATTTTTATGGGTACAGAGGCCGACATGCCGTCAAGACGAACCGATCTTCCCCTGTATCTGGGGCTTTACGAGGACATCAAGGACAGGATCGTTTCGGGGGAGCTCGCCGCGGGGGAAAAGCTGCCCTCGATAAGGGCGATGGCCAGGGACCTGAGGGTCAGCATCAATACGGTCAACAACGCCTATTATCAGCTGGAGGTCGAGGGCTACGTCAGGCCGGCCGAGAGGACGGGCTACTTCGTGGAGAAAATAGACGGGCTGGTAAGGCTCGGGCGGAGCGGCCCCGCAAACCCCGAGGGGGCGCCCCCCGAAAAATACAGATACGATTTTTCCTACAACGGCGTCGACGATTCCCTCTTTCCCTACTCCGTCTGGAAGAAAATCTTCCGGCAGGTGTTCTCGCCCGAATGCGGGGACCTGCTCTCGCAGGGCAGCGCCAGGGGCTTCCTCCCCTTGCGGGAGAGCATCGCGGCCTACCTGCGGAACTCCAGGGGCATCCGCACGGCCCCGTCCCGCACCGTCATATCCGCGGGCACGGAGCACCTCTTCTACATCCTCAAAAGGCTCCTGGACGCCAGCACGCTCTACGCCTTCGAGAACCCCGGCTATGCCGTCAGCAGCCCCTTCTTCACCTACGACCTGGCCAACCCCATCTTCCTGAACCTGGACAAGCAGGGGATCGAGATCGAGCGGCTCAGCGGGCTCAACTCCGCGGCCGTTCTTGTAACCCCCGCACATCAATTTCCGATGGGTACAGTCATGTCCATAAACCGGAGGATCGAGCTCCTGAACTGGGCGGGGCGGAAGCCCGAGAGGTACGTCATCGAGGACGACTATGACGGCGAGTTCAAGTTCCGGGAGAAGCCCACCCCCGCGCTGAAGAGCATGGACACGAACGACGACGTGATCTATCTGGGCTCCCTCTCCCGGCTCATCGCGCCCTCGCTGAGGGTCAGCTACATGATCCTGCCCGAAAGGCTCATGAAAAAGTATGAGGCGGCCTTCAAGGGCTTCGGCTGCCCGGTGTCCCTTTTCATCCAGGCGGCCCTTTCGCGCTTCATGTCGGAGGGGTATTTCGAGAAGCACATAAACCGGATGAAAGCTCTCTACAACAGGAAGTACTCGAAGATGAAGTCCCTCATCGAGCGTTCTCCCTACATCGAAATGCACGGCTCCAACTCCGGCATGTCCTTCGTGGCCGGCATACCGGGGGTCGAGCCCGGGGCGCTTCTCGGGCATCTGAAGGACGCCGGGGTGAGGATCGTCCCCGTCTCCGACTTCGCGGTGAACGGCGGGGACTTCAGGGGACTCTACCTGCTGAGCTTCTCGAGGCTCGGCGGCTTGGAGGAGATGGAGGCGGGCTTCGGGATCATCGAGGACACGGCGGCGAGGCTGAAGGAGGGAAAACTGTAAGGAGGCGCTGACGGGACCCGTGTGCTCTCGAGGATTGCCCGCCTCACTCGCGCAGATAGACCTTGATGCTCAGCTTCAGCCAGGCGCCCCGCATCTCCCTGGCGGATACCCTGCCGAACAGCAGCTTCCCCGCGTCCATGAGGCGGGAAAAGATCACGTTATCGTCCCTTGGGATATAGCCGATTTTCGCACCGCTTCGGGTCCTGACGACGATGGCCCGCTCGTCGTGGGGGTTGTCCGGCTCCCGGAAGAAGTCGAGCTCGTCGTCAACGTTCAGGTTCCCGGCGAGCTCCTCGATGCCCTCGATAAAGGACGTCCCCGCCACATGGGTGTCGAAGAGAAAGATGTCCCTTTCGAAGGGCTGGGGTACAGGGAGCCCCCCGCCCTTTCCATGCAGCAGGCCGATCAGATCGTTCCCCTCGCTCTTTGCCAGGCCGCTCATTGTCTCACCTCAGCATTTCTCCGGACTCGCTATCGACGCCGGCAAGCCGGAGAAGCCCGGCGAGCCTGTTTCGATAGAGGGCGTGCGTCTCCCGCAGGCGCGCCGCATCCTTTTCCAGCTCGGCCCTCTTTGCCGCCGTCCTCTCCGGGCTCTCGATGATTGATTTCACGATATAGGGATACTCGTCCTTGATCCCCTCGATTTCCTCCCGGACGGCCTCCAAAAGCTCCGTCAGCCTTTCCCTCTCCTTCGCCAGCGCGACGAGTCCGTCCTCATCGCGGTCCGGCAGGACCGGGGCGGACACCATCTCCCCTATCAGGCGCAGGCCGTTTAGGTCTCCATTTTCGTAAGCGGATACGGCGTTATGGAAAAGCCGAACCTGCGCGGGGTCCGCATCGGGGTGCAGGTCGGGGTGCAGCGCCTTCATGATCGCACGGTACAGCTTCTTCAGCTCCCTTGCGTCCTCCTTTGACAAAAACTCTCCCCTGCCCCTCTCGAGGGCGGCGTTCATCCTGTCGATCTGCTCGTCCAGCCTCCTCCGATACTCGTCGAATTCGTCGTCCAGAGCCGATTCAATCTCGGAGAGGACCAGTTTCTCCTGCCTGTTCCGCCTCGCCTGGATCATCTCTATCTTTCTCTTGAGCCTCAGCACCGTGCAGCGCAGTTCATACACCTTGTACTCCAGGCCGCCGAGCGTGAGCATGTACCTCATCTCGATGTTCCTGCACACCACGTGGACCAGCTCATCCCGCTCCAGCAGAAGGGCCAACGACTCCGCCCGCAGCCTAACGACGTCCTCCCTCAGCCTGACGTACTCCGCGGGAAGGGCGATCCCGCCGGAGCTCGCCCCATGGGAGGCCCCCTTTTCTCCGGCGGACGGGACATAAGTCATAAATACGTATTTGTTCGCCCAAAGCTCGTCCCGGTAGGGGCCATAACCGGAGATTCCGCAGTCGCTGAAGAGATCGTCCGCAATCTCCGAGACGACGTCCTTCAGCTCCAGGCGAGCGAGGTATTTCTCGGGAATCGCCCTCGCGCCGAGGCGGGCCCCCAAAATATTTCCGGTGACGGCTCCCGTGGAATCGCTGTCACCGCTGTGATTGACGGCGGCAATCAACGCCCGGTCGAAATCGTTCTCGTACTTGAGCGCACAGTAGACGGCGATGGCGAGGGTCTCCTCCGCCACCCACCCCTCGCCGAGCATCCGAATGGCGTCCGGATCGCCGAGGTCGCTCTGCGAGAGCTCGACGGCCATCCGCACCAGCGCCTCGAGCTCGTCCAGGTGTTCCGCCCCCGGGAACAGGCGCCCCATGGCGGACATCGCGTTCCAGACGGCATCGGCCAGCAGGGGGTCCTCGCTGTGGGAGACGGTATGGACGATATGGACGAGCGCCGCCGCCGGAATATACCCCAGCTCATGACCGTGCGTCAGAGCGGCGGCCTCGGCGCCGAGCCTGGCGACCTCATCGGACGTATGCCGCTCCCCGTCGAAGTACAGGCCGATGGGCGCAACGCGCATGATCCCGCCGCAACCCTTGCTGTCGTTGATGGGCTCGTCGATGGCGCCCCGTCTCCCTCCGCGGAACGACGCGATTGCGGACAGGCAGGTATTTCCCGGCGCGCGGCGCTCAAACAGTTCGGGAACGTTAATCAGCCAGCTGCAGGGATACCGTTCACGCACCGGATACGTCTCCGTCTGCGTGCGCAGCCACTCCTCACAGCACGACGCAATGCCGTCCAGGCAGCCGCCCACGGTTCCCCGAGTCCTGTCCCTTGTTGTCCCAAGGAGCAGGCCGTTCGCCGTGAACAGCGTCATCTGAGTGTCGTCCGAGATGAGCGCCGTCCCGTTCACAAGGGCATATTCGGTAATGCCGTCTCCTCCATACCTGCGAAAGATGGAATCGGCGTCCAGAAATTCCACGGCATACCCGAGAGCGTCCCCTGCGGCGCCGCCGAGCAGGCACCCCCTGTACCGATCCAGGCTTTTCATTCGGCTTCCCCCTTCACCCCAATGATATAACAAGGAAAACGCTGATTTAATCCATGAAGCACCCCGGTGGTACCCCAGCTTGCCTGTTT